>JBGSIP010000723.1:0-3176 GCA_041742495.1 Planctomycetaceae bacterium | reverse complement strand
ACTCGGCGGCAATCGTGCCGCAAGCCGTGCGAGCGCGGGCATCTTGGACTTTGTAGTGGTAAACCGGCATGCGTCACGAACCGGCAATTCCCTTTGCCGCCTTTATCTGTGCGATCGACCTCCGGGCACATCTCCGCGGTGCCACGTCATTCACACGTGGTGACGCGGACAACTTCGTCCAACGTAGTGACTCCTTCGCCGACCTTGCGAATCCCGTCCGCGGATAACAGGGTCATGCCATCCCGTATGGCCTGCGCGCGAATGACCTGCGCGTTTGCGCGGGTCTGAATCAGTTCGCGAATCGCATCGTTGACCACCAGCAATTCAAAGATGCCCACACGACCTTGATAGCCGGTGCGGCGGCAGGCGGGACACCCCACCGCCTCGTAACGCGGGGCGGATGTCGGCTCATCGCTCCGCCCGGCTGGTACCGCCCGTTTGCAGTGTCGGCAAAGCTTCCGCACAAGCCGTTGCGCTAAGACGGCAATCACGGAACTGGCCGTCAAGTACGGCTCGATCCCCAGATCCAGCAACCGCGTCACGGCGCTCGCCGCGTCGTTCGTGTGCAGTGTGGAAAAAACCAAGTGGCCCGTGAGCGCGGACTGAATGGCCATCTCGGCCGTCTCCTGGTCACGAATCTCGCCCACCATGATGATGTCCGGGTCTTGCCGCAACACGTGCCGTAATCCCTTGGCGAACGTCAATCCTTTCTTGTGGTTGATCTGCGTCTGACTGATCCCTTCCAATTGGTATTCGATCGGATCCTCCAACGTGATCACATTCAACACTTTGGAGTTGATCTCCTGCAGGGCCGCATAGAGCGTGGTGCTCTTGCCGCTTCCGGTGGGTCCGGTGACCAGCAGAATACCGTGATCACGTTTGATCAGAGTCTTGAGTTCCACGCCGCTGGGCCCCGCCATGCCCAATTCGTCAAGCGTGTAGAGCTGCGCGTTTTTGTCGAGAAACCGAATCACCACCCGTTCACCGAAACTGGTCGGCAGCGTGGCGATTCGGAGGTCCACCAGGCGGTCGCCGAACTCCACCGTGGCCCGCCCATCCTGAGGCAGCCGTTTCTCGGCGATATTCATGCCACCCAGGATCTTGAGGCGACTGATCACTTCATCTTGATGACTCTTGGGAATGTGCAGCGAATCGAACAGCACGCCATCGATCCGCTGGCGAGCCACCACCTCGCGCTCTTGCGGCTGAATGTGGACATCCGACGCGCGGGCCTGAATGGCTTCATATAACACGGAGTTCACGAGACGAATGACGGGCGGCTTATTGACCGCGTCCAGCAGATCTTCCTGGATCGTGAACGTGGTCGACTCTGCCCCGTCATGGCCGTCCAACAACCCCATGGCCGTGTGAGCTTGTCCGTCGCGTTGCTGATAAGCCGCATTGATGGCTGCCAGGATGCGGTCTTCCGGTGCGAACAGCGGGGTGACGGGGCGTCGCATATGCCGGCGGACCAGGTCGAGTACGGGCCACGACGCGAGCGAACTGATGGCCACCTCCACCGGATCGGACTGGTTGTCGGCATCACCGATCGTCAAGGCGACCACCGCGTGCTGGCGGGCGAAGCGAATGGGGAACTGTTCCACAAAACTCAGCGCGACGCGCCGCTCGCGCAGGTCGTCGGTCCAGGGAATGTCCAAGACTTCGGACCAGGCCCGCTGTTGCACTTCCGCGGACCAGGTGTGAGTGGCTTGCGCGACAGCGGCTTGCGCGGCAGCGGCGTGATCGGACTCCCCATCATCACCGACCGATTCGCGCGGCACGTCGAGCATCGCAGCCAACCGCCCGGCCGCTTCCCGCCATCGTTCTCGCAATCCCGTCCGTTGCATGAGCCTCTCTTCTTTCCTTCTACTCTCGATGCTCTCCTGTCACCTCTCTACTCTCTTTCCTTGCTCTCTTTTCTCCTCTCTCCTCGCCGCTCTCCTCTCACCTTTCTCTTCTCTCCTCTCTCTCTCCCTCCCTGCTCCTTGCTCCCTGCTCACTTCATCCAAATCGGTCCTGATGCCGGAAAGTCGGGCGATACGCACGCGTTGTGCACGTTGCCTTCCGAGAGATAGCGCAAGTCCCGAAACTTGTCGTCTTGCAGGATGATGGGACGAATGAACACGAACATGGACGACTGGTTATCGGCAGTGGTGGTGATGCCGGTCAACTGGCGAACGACCGGAATACGATTGAGCAGTGGCAGGCCGCGATAGCCATAGGCGTCCGAGCCTCGATTGAGTCCGCCGAGAATGACCGTATGGCCATCCGGGACGATGATCTGGCTGGTGACTTCCTCCGTCTGGCGAGGCGGCGGGATGCCATCCGAGCCCGCACCGGTGAAGGTATTGACGGTGATGGCGACGTCCAGTTGCAGACTGCGTTCATCGCGCACGCGGGGTGTTACGGTGATGGTCGTGCCCGCTTCGGCGAAGCCGGCGAAACTGGTGGTGGCCACGGTCTGCGATGCGTTGACACTGGTGAAGGGGACTTCCTCGACACTCGTCAACTGGCCGGTTGCGTTGTCGCTGACCAGAATGCGCGGCGCGGACGTGACGCGGGCTCTGCGATGCGCCATAAGCGCGCGGGTGACTACGTCGGCCGTCTCGGGATCGACCAGCGTGCCGTTGAACGCCATGCCCGGCACGATGGACAGAGCGCCGCTCACGGGATCGACCGTGCTGAGTCCGTATGACGAGAACGCCATCATGCGTTTCAAACCCGAGCGTCCTGAGACCTCGACACCCAAGGAGAAGTCTTGGCTCGTATCGATGATGACGAACTTCGCTTCGACCATGACCTGAGGCCGCGGCTGATCGAGTTTCTTGATGAGTTCCTCGTAGAGCCGATGCACACCCGGTTCGGCGACGATGATTAACGTATTGGTGTGGACATCGCCCGAAATGCGCGCGCGGCCCAGCAACTGACCATCGGGCGGTGCGGCCGTCTGGGCATCGAGTGTGGGCGCGGCAGCCTCTTTCGGCGGGACGGTGACGGCCGGTGGTGTCGGCAGTTCGGTCCCACCCGCGGGGCCTGGCATCTGATTCGGGCCGGGTACTGCGTGATCGCGTGCGGGACGAATGCGTCCATCGGTGGGCATGACGTTGCGATTCGTCTGCGCGCGGGTATCGGCGAACGTGTTGGTTTCGACGGACCGGAGCGTTTCCAGCAGTTCC
>JBGSIP010000722.1:0-10057 GCA_041742495.1 Planctomycetaceae bacterium | reverse complement strand
CCCATCACCGCCACAGACCACACAGTCATCAGGAAACCACAACTGCCCCAATGTGCGGACAGCGGCGGGGATGTGTGAGCACCAGGACCGCAGCGCGGAGGGAACGGGCATCACGCAAGTCCCCCGGCGGGCTGCAATCGCTCGGGAGCTTCGCCCACCCACCGCGACAGCGAGCCGGTTCGGACAGACAGCCCCGACAGGATGCCGGCCAGCACCTGCAGCGCATCACAAACCGGAGCCAGTCCCCCCTGCCAGACCTGGCCATGTCGATCGAGCCCCAGATCGGCCGTCGTCTCGGACATGCGTGCGGAAATTGTCTCGCCAAAGCGGGAATCCACGGGGATATACGTGGCCGCACAGACAGGGGCTGCATCCACCATCGGAGCCCACGTGTGTCGATCGTAGGCAATGCGAACCGTGCCTCGTTGGCTGACGTGGGCATCTGCCAGAATCGCGAGCAGTTGTTGTGGCAACAGACGCACGCCCCGCTCATCGGCGGTCGCCAGCTGGCGACCATCTTCGGAAATGCCGGCAAACAGTTCGGCCTGCAAAGTCTGTTCGGCGACCACAGGGACCGGCAACCCCCGTTGCAATTCCGCGGACCACGTCACCCGGCAGGCAGTCTCGCTGAGCACACGCTCGCCAATCACCTGGGTCAATGGATTGGCCGCCGCCAGCAGACTGCGCACCGCACGCACTTCACGCAGCGCACGCGTGAGGTCAGCCTGATACGCGGGGATGGGATCAAAAGTTTCGAGCTCTCCGCCGCCGCGCGCGGGGCGTGAGGCCGGAGCGGTTTCGACCAATTGTCTCAGCAACTCGGCAGGAGGGAGCCCACCCGAGCTTGTCAGCAGATCGAGCCCCGACCAACCGACGGGGGCGTCGGCCCCGCTGATCCACACTCCGGCCCGCGCAGCGAGATGACGCACCGCAAATGCCGTCAGCGGACCGGAGGACACACCAATGTCGACGAGGTGGCACCCGGCTTGGCGCAGCAATTGGCCAACGGTGCGCGCCAATCCCGGGGCTTCGGGCCGCGCGTCGAAACCGATGACAATCGACGGAGCCAGCGGGCGCGACATCTGCGTTCCTGGCGGAGCGGCGATCAACGGTCGCGATTCACCGTGGGCCCAGACCCAGGCGGCGAACGTCTGGCACAGCGGTTCTAGCTCGCTCAGTGACCAGTCGCGACCGCAGTGTCCACGGAAGCCCCAGGCAGAGCGCACCAGTGCCGCAGCGCGGCCGCCGTTTCCCGCGCCCCCCGAAGGATAGCCCGGGAGTTGTTCCCACTGAGGGCAGTGCCGGCAGCCAGCAAAGCCGGCACTCAACCGGGCCAGATGGACGGCGCGCGAAATAGCGTGCCGTTCGCCAGGACAGCGATACACGGCCGCAGAATCAGGGAGTGCCTCGCTCATCGGGTTCACCCTGGACGACACTCGTGGGGACTGCGATCGCGGGCCAACAGAAGTACGATCAACGATGACTGCCGGCAGGCGGCTTACCGGCCTTCGGATGGCTGGGTCGGGTCCGAGGGACGGGTCGATTGCGGGTCACGGTTTGGAGCCCGCCAATTGGTGGACGGCCCGCCATTCGTCAGCCGTCACCGGTTGGATCGAGAGCCGCGAGCCTTTCTGCAACACCATCATCCCCGCTGTCTGAGAGTTGGCCCGCAGCATGTCGCGCGTCACGGGAGTGGCGAACTTCTCGCGGATCTGGCAGTCGACCATGACCCAGGTCGGAGATTCCGGTTTGCTCTTGGGGTCGTAGTGGCAGGGATGTGCAGGGTCGAAGGCGGTATGGTCTACATAGGCCTCCCCGGTAACCGTCATGCTGCCGACGATCGCCATCGGTTCGGCATTGCTGTGATAAAACAGCACGCCATCGCCCACCTGGACGTCATCGCGCAGAAAGTTGCGGGCCTGGTAGTTGCGTACGCCATCCCAATACGTCGTTCCCTCGCGCACCAGATCGTCAATGCTGTACGATTCCGGTTCCGACTTGAACAACCAGTATCGGTTGGCTTGCACGGCACGCTTGGGCATTGCGAGTCTGCCTGAGAAAGAAATGTCCGTGATCGCGCATCAATGTCGATAGCGGTTCGCCGGCCATGGGGCACCGGGCAGCTTGGCAAACAGCATGCGGCCGGCGCTGTTCTGCAGCACGCTGGTCACTTCGACCTCGATGTCCTCGCCAACGCGACCGGAACCCTGCTCCACAACCACCATCGTACCGTCGTCGAGATACCCCACGCCCTGACCCGCCGATTCTCCATCCTTGATGATCTTGATCTTGAGCTGTTCGCCCGGCAGAAAGCGGGGCTTGACGGCATTCGCGACATCGTTGAGGTTGATGACGGAGACGTTCTGGACAGCCGCGACTTTCATCAGGTTGAAGTCATTGGTGATGACCCGCCCGTTGACCTTCTTGGCGAACTCGATGATTTTTTGATCGCGGGCTGCGGACGCCTTGTCGGCAGGTGCCTGTAGATCCTGAATGCGGACATCGCAAATGTGACTTTGCTGCAGTCGCGAGAGGACGTCGAGCCCGCGACGGCCGCGGTTACGGCGGAGCTTGTCGCCCGAATCGGCGATTTCCTGCAGATCCTGGATCACAAATGAAGGGACAATCATCTGCGCATCCATCATGTGCGTGTCGATCAGCTCCGCAATACGTCCATCGATGAGCGATGTGGCATCGAGCACAATCGGCCGCCCCCCCTTGAGTTCCCGGGCAAACTCCACATAGGGGATCACAAACCGGAAGTCGTCCTTGGTCTGCAGCAGAAACGAGATGCACAGATACGGAAAGCCCAGCGTCCCGAGAATCATGACCAGGTTGTAGAAGCCTGCCCCTTCGCGGCCAAACACATCCTGCTGGAACAGCGGGCCAACCGCCTGTCCGAACAGATAGGTCAGAAACACGCCAATCAGCAGGCCAAAATACACGGCCGAGATCTCGGCGATTTCCTTGCGACGAATGAACACGTCGAACACGACCACGCCGATGGCGGCGAACATGAACAGGAAAAACGCCGTCAGGGGGTGGTTGGCAACAATCGACGGGGCCGGCGAACCGGGGCTGACAAATGCGGCAAAGGCACCCGCAGCCACACACAGAAACAGGGCCCGAATAATGGTCAGCAGCATGTCTTCCTCTTTCTCAGATCCGTGTCAGCCGGATCGATCGTCAGCCGACAGGAATCTGCCCTCGCGGACAGCAGTCCCCGGCCGCCTGCTCACGCCATCACAATATCAATCGTTCCGTCGCCAGCCACCCGGTACGGACCCGTTGTCGGTTGCAGGCAGGAGTTCACAGCGGAACGCCGCCCGCTGGGGACACCAACTCCAAGTCCCACCGGCCCGCCCATGCCGGTCGGCCCCCCTGCACGCCGGAAAGACCTGCCGCGGCCTCTCCCGCAACGAGATCGCCTGGTCGCGACAATAGCGTAAGGGGATGTCAGCCGGGAACCCGCACGCTGTCGAATTGGGCATGGAAGGCGTGCCGAACGGAAGCCAGAGGCAGATTTATTTTCCGGTCGCCGGACGATTCGCAAACCAAATTGAGTCGAATTCCTAATCCTGTACGCGAAGTCTGCCGCAACAGCCTGCAAACAACCAGAACCTCAATCAACTCGGGGTGCCACTGCCTTCGCCAGTGCCGTGTTTTGCCAAAGGAGAACAACACTGGCAGAGCCAACGGTACCCAGACGGTTGTGTTTTCGCAGCGTTCAACAGGCAGGTAAGTCTCTCACCACACGTGCCCGGCGGCCACGTGTATCGAAACCATGATATGGACGTTCAGCATTGAATTCCAGCCGTGATCCCCTGTGCCGTGGGTACTGACGACGAGTGCTGACGACGGGGACTCACGCGGGGCGGAAAGCTGGTTGTGCTCGCGCCCGTTGGTGCTGCAGGGGTGATTCTGCGCCGTGGTTCCGCGGGCAGACGGTGGGGAGACGGGAGGACTCCTGGCAATCACGGAACTTGTGGCGCGGCGCGGCGTCGAAAGCTCGGGTCGAGCGCCGCACTCTGATGGTACTGCTGGGCAGGCCCTTGACCGCTCGAATTCAGGCCCCCTAGACTCGACGATCTTCCACGGCTGACCCTGTCGCTACATGACAGGGAATCTGGGAAAGGAAAACCTATGCGATGTTCGTTTACGGCGCGTGGCTGGTCCCTCCTGTGCGTCACCTTGTTTGCCCTGCTGCCGCTGGGTGGCGGTGTGTTGCCCGCTGGTGAAATTGGGTCGCCTCGCTGGCTCGCCTTGGCTCCGGTGGCAGAAGGGGGTGCCGCAGAGGCACAGCCCAAAGCAGCCTCGTGGGCCGAAATTTCGATCAAGGGGACTTACCCCGAGGCGGCCAAATCGGCCGATGTCTTCTCGCAGTTGCAGCCCTCGTTGAGGGACGTGCTGGGGCGCCTGGAAAAAGCGGCTGCCGACAAAAACGTTCACGGCGTGCTGCTCAAGATTCAGGAACTGGAAGTCGGCTGGGGGACCGTGCATGAATTCCGTGCGGCAATCGCCAAGGTCAAAGCAGCCGGCAAGCCCGTGCTGGTGTATGCCGAGGGTTTTGGAAATGGCACGTTTGCCATCGCCAGCGCCGCGGACCGCGTGGTGATGCCGGCGGCCGGAATGCTGCTGTTGACGGGACTGCAGGCAGAAGTCGGCTTCTACAAGAACATGCTCGACCTGCTGGACATCAAGGCCGAGATGCTCAAGGTGGGAGATTTCAAGTCGGCGGCTGAACCCTACACGCGCACAACGCTCAGCGAACCTGCGCGGCTGCAGTTGGAAGAACTGCTCGACGACACGTATGGGTATCTCGTGGCCGCCGTCGAAACCGGGCGGAAGCTTGACGCGGCCGCCGCGCGGCAAGCCGTTGATCGCGGACCATATTCGGGAGCAGGAGCGCAGGCCGCGGGTCTGGTGGACGCGCTGGTGTATGAAGATGAGGTCACGCCACTGTTGACCGAACTGAGCGGCGGTCAGACGGCCGAGATTTCCAAGGACTATGCGAAGCCCAAGATCGATACCGATTTTGAAGGGCTCGCCGGCATGATGAAACTGATGAATCTGATGATGGGGGTCGAGCCCAAAACGCGCGGCTCGCAAACGCCCAAGGTGGCGGTCATCTATCTGGTCGGGCCCATCATGCCCGGCAAGAGCATTTCCGATCCACTCGCCGGCAACCTCGTTGGCTCGGACACACTCGTCGCTGCGGTTCGCAAGGCCGCTGAGGACAAGACCGTCAAGGCGATCGTGCTGCGGGTGAATAGTCCGGGCGGCAGCG
This sequence comes from Planctomycetaceae bacterium, assembly GCA_041742495.1. GTDB lineage: Bacteria > Planctomycetota > Planctomycetia > Planctomycetales > Planctomycetaceae > JBGSIP01. The sequence continues at coordinate 4,770 of JBGSIP010000722.1, read as the reverse complement.
CTCTGGCCAGCGATCTCATCTGGCGCGCACTCGAAGCCTCCGGCAAGCCCGTCGTAGCCAGCATGGGTGATGTGGCAGCGAGCGGCGGATATTACGTCGCGATGGGGGCGGACTACATCTATGCCGAACCAACCACGATCACAGGTTCCATCGGCGTGGTGGGTGGGAAACTGGCGATGGATGGCCTGTACCGCAAACTGGGGATCACGACTGACATTGTCTCGCGCGGCGAAAACGCGGGCGTGCTCAGCGCCACGCTGGGCTTCACTGACTCGCAGCGGGCCGCGATGCAGAAGTTGCTGGACGAGACCTACCATGAATTCACCACGAAAGCGGCCCAGGGTCGCGGGCTGGAGGTCGACGCACTCGTCAAACTGGCGGGTGGGCGGGTCTATTCCGGCACCGATGCGCTGGATCACAAACTGATTGACGGACTCGGTACTCTCGACGACGCCATCGCCAAAGCGCGCGAGCTGGCGTCGCTCGCTCCCGATGCCAAGGTCGAGGTGCTCGAACTGCCCAAGCCCACCAGTCTGCTGGAACAACTGGTGGGACCGGTGGATGGCGCCACGGCCTCGCTGGGTCTATTGACACCAGATCCGTTGCTCAAGCTGGCCCTGGAACGCTGTCCGCAACTGCGGTGGCTGCCCCAACTGATGGCCAGTGATCCGCGCCTCTTGCTGCTGCCGTACGAACTGAGCGTGCGATAAGCGGGGTTGGGCTCGGATGGCAAGACGCTGAAGCTTGTCGCTGCAATTCTCCTGTACTCTGGCTGGACCGGCGAGTGTGCCGTCGGGTCGTCGGTCGGCTTGTGAAGGTCTGTCGAGATGAAACTGCCGTTGATCGTGGTGGGCTGCGGACTGGCGCTCTGTTCGGGAGCGCTCGCTGGCTGGGCGCTGTCCGATGACCGCACCGGACGGTTCGGATTCGATCCCGTCGAGGTCTACAAGGTTTCTGATCGCAGCCAGCGCCTCTGTCTGGCCGACTTCAACCACGACGGCCGAACCGACATTGCCTGCATCAACAACGAAGAAAGCCGGATCGATCTGTTCCTGCAGCGCGACCCGGCAGCTCCCGCGAGCGAGACCGCCGCGGAGGCCAAATCGGGCGTCAGCGGCGGCCCCGCCACTAATGAATTTGACGATCCCGCCCGGTACGAGAAACAAGAGATTTCCACCACGCGCTCGGTCATTTCGCTCATCGCGTGGGACGCCGATCGCGACGGCCGGACCGACCTTGTGTACAGCACGCAGGGGGATCAATTGGTCATTCGCTATCAGGGGACCGAGACCTGGAGCGAGCAATACGAGTTGCGGCTACCCGACCTGGCCGAGGATGCCCTCGGTCTGTCGCTGATCGACCTGGGAGCCGATGGCATTCCGCAACTGCTGGTGGTGGGAACCAAGGTGCTGTACTTCGTCACGCACGATCCCGATGATCGCAAGGCCAAGTACGACAGCATTCCCGTCACGTCCGAAAACGCCAGCCTCTTGCAAGTCGGGGATCTCAATCGTGACGGGCGTGACGATGTGGCGTATGTCGTCTCCGACGATCAGACACCGATTGCCATTCGCCTGCAGACTCCCGAAGGGACTCTCGGCCCGGAGACCCGCTTTCGAACCACGCGCCCGATGGCCGTGACCATCGGCGATGCCGATGGCATCCCCGGGGCCGAAATTCTGACCATCGACCAGCGCACCCGCCGACTGGCCATTCAACAGGTCGCCATGCCGGACGTCGATCCGGAAGTGCTCGCTGCCAGACTGGTCCGCTATGGACTGGGGGCTACGGCCGGCACGCGCGAACGGAGCATGGTCTTTGCCGACGTCAACGCCGACGACCGGACGGACGTGCTGGTCACCGACGGTGCCAATGCCCAGGTGCAGGCCTTCCTGCAAACAGACACCGGTCTGGCGGCCCCGGTGCCGTGCCCCAGTTTTTCCGACGTCACACAGATTGCGGCGGCGGACCTCAATCGGGATGGCAGCGACGATGTGCTGGTGCTTAGCAGCAAGGAGAAAACTCTCGGTGCCTGTGAATGGACCGACGGCATTCTGAGTTTCCCGCAGGCGCTCCCCTGTCAGGGGGAGCCGCAGTTCTTCCAGGTGCACACGGGGATCGACGGCCGCCCGATTGTTCTCGTGCTGGAATCGGCAGACGCCCGCAATACCGGGACTCTGCGCAGCTATCACAAGTCGGAACTGGGGGAGTGGCAGACCGATCCGTCGAGCCTGACACTCAAGCTGGAATCGACCCCACGCGCCCTGTTCACCGTGAATGCCAACGCCGACGGGCACCTGGACCTGCTGATTGCGTATGCAACAGGCCGGGCCCCGACGCTGTTGCTCGGCGAAGCCGGTGCCAAGCGATTCACCCAAGTGGAGTCGACGGCGGGGATCAAGCTGAACGAGTTTGATCCCGCGCGGGTCTTCGTGGACCCTCGCGATCCGACCGTGCTGCTTTCGACGCAGGATCGATTTGTCCGTCAGTTGCAATTGGAAGGGACCGGCGGCACGTGGCAAGTGGCCTCGCAGCGGAACTCCGTGGGCAATGCCAGCAAACTGACAGGCGTCGCAAGACTGGATTTGAATGCCGACGGTGCCAGCGAGTTTGCGTTTGTCGACGCGGGCCTGGGCAAGATCCAGTTTTTTGCCGAGGACCCCACCGCTGCCATGCTGACCGAAGTGGACTTTGGGACGGGGGGTGTCGCTCAGTTGGGTGTGAGTGATCTCAATCACGATGGCCGCGACGATCTGGTACTGCTGTCCGGCCAGCAGTTGGCCATTGCATTCACCGATCGCCCCAGTGACCGACTGCAAGAACTTGGTTCGTACGACGTGCCGCGGCAAAAGGTGAGCATGACCGACGTCGTCATTGGTGATCTGGATGCGGATTCGCGGCCCGATCTGGCCGTCACGGACACGGTGGGCGAGCGCATCGACCTGATGACCGTCTCAGAGGGTACGCCCAAGCATGCAGTGGAGTGGCGGATCTTTGAGCAGAAGGGCTTTCGCAACAGCGACGAGAATTCGTTCGAGCCGCGTGAGGCCGCCATCGGCGATGTTACCGGCGATGGCCTGAACGACCTGGTGCTGCTCATTCACGACCGCATTCTGGTGTATCCGCAACAGGCCTGGGTCGCCGCCCCGTAAGCGCAGGGATAGCGGTCGTCGCACCGCACACGAGGCCTTGCTTTCGCGGAAGTCCTCCCGTGCGGGTTGCACGGAGCGGGTCGCGGATGGTTAGAATCGCAGCGTCCCTGCCTCCCTGTGTCCGAACGCTGTGTCCGAACGCTGTGGCACGTTGACCCTGTTGCGCCGAGCGCGGCCTGCCGGGCGCGGTGGCTGACGCGCGATCTTCCGTCAACGTGCCTCGCGCCTGACACGGTCACATCGTGCCCAGCGTTCAATGCAGCCTGACACCCCAAGGGGGGGACTGTGGCTGAGGGTCTCACACCTTCACGCGGGCGGCGGGGTTCGATCCACGATCTGCAACTCAAGGCGTGCTCATGAACTGGCAAGTGGAAGGCGGCGGACACGGGAGATGGTGGATGTGGGCAGCGGCGTGGCTCCTGATGGGAGGCGCTCCGCTGTATGCCCAGCAGACGCCGCGGAATGTCGTGCTCATCATCGCCGATGATCTGGGCTACCAGATCGGTGCCTATGGCGATACGCAGGCCCGCAGTCCATGGCTGGATCGACTGGCCAGTGAAGGGACCCGGTTCACGCATGCGTATTGCACAACGGCCAGTTGCAGCGCCAGCCGATCGGTCATTCTGAGCGGGCGATACAACCACGCGACCGCTCACTACGGCCACGAACATGCCAACAACCACTTTCGCACGTATGAGAACTTGCAAACGCTCACCACGTTTCTCGCCGCGGGTGGTTACCGCACGGGGATTGTGGGCAAGTACCACGTGGCACCGCAGGAGGTCTACCCGTTCGACACGATCATCAAGGAAGGGCAGGGGGGATCGCGCAATCCGGTCGGGATGTCGAACGCCGCCGGGAAATGGCTGGCCGAAAGCGATCAGCCGTTCTTTCTGTACTACTGCCCGTCCGATCCGCACCGCGGTCCCGGGCCAGGACTGTTTGCCAATTTCAACGACCGCGAGAATCCGTACCCCGGAACCGAGCGGGTGCTGTTCAAGGCGGAAGACATGCTTGTGCCGCCGTGGCTGCCCGATATCCCGGAAGCCAAGGCCGAACTGGCAGAATACTACCAGGCCTGCAACCGTGTTGATCAGGGAGTCGGTCGGCTGTACGAAATTCTGACCGAGCAGGGGAAGCTCGACAACACGCTGATCATTTTTGGCAGCGACAACGGCCCTCCGTTCCCCGGTGCCAAAACGAATGTGTACGAACCCGGTGCCCGGCTGCCGCTGATTGTTCGCCATCCGCAGGCACAGCGTCGCGGTGTGGTCACCGATGCCAAGGTGACATGGGTCGATCTCGCCCCCACGATTCTGGACTTCTGTGGCGTGGCTGGCCCGGGCTTTCTGAGTGACGAACAGGCCGCGGGCAACCGACGCGCCCGTCCGCAGGAGCCACTACACGGCCGCTCGTTCCTGCCGGCGCTGGAAGAGGAACATCCGGCGGGCTTCGATGAGGTCTATCTGTCGCATACGTTTCACGAAATCACCATGTACTACCCGATGCGGGTGATTATCTCGGGTGACATGAAACTGATTCTCAACATCGCCCATCCGCTGCCTTACCCGTTTGCGTCAGACTTGTGGGCTGCCCCAACGTGGCAGGCCGTGGTGGA
>JBGSIP010000721.1:0-2437 GCA_041742495.1 Planctomycetaceae bacterium | reverse complement strand
GCTGCGTCTGTCAGCAATGATGTTTCTGCAGTTCTTCATCTGGGGAAGCTGGTACGTCACGGCACCGCGGTATCTGGGGACCATTGGCTTCACGGATTCCGACTTTGGGTGGCTGTACTCGGTGGGCCCGTTGGCCGGCATGCTGTCGCCCCTGTTCGTCGGCATGGTGGCGGACCGGTTTTTTGCCACCGAACGCATTCTGGGCGTGCTGCATCTGCTGGGGGCGGCCTGTGTCTATTGGGCGACGTTGGAAATGCGGTCGGCCGAGCCGAGTCCCACCGCGATCAATGTCCGCATGTTTGTCCACATGCTCTGCTATTTCCCGACACTGGCGCTGACCACCACGCTGACATTGCGGCATGTGGCCAATGGCGAGCGGGAGTTTCCGCTCATTCGCGCGTTTGGGACCATTGGCTGGATCGCTGCCGGGCTGATGCTGGGCTGGCAGAACTGGGGTGGAGAGGTCACCCAGTTTTATCTCACGATGGGGGCGGGAGTGCTGCTGGGGCTCAATGCGTTCACGTTGCCGCACACCCCCCCGCTGCAGTCCGGGCAACCGGTGTCGATCAAACAGTTGTTTGGACTCGACGCGTTGGCTCTGCTCAAGGACCGGTCGTTTCTGGTGTTCATGGTCAGCTCCGTGCTGATTTGCATTCCGCTGTCGTTTTACTATCAACTGGCGGAACGCAGTGTCTATCAGGCGGGAGTCGCCAACTCCGCGGCCCGCATGACGTTTGGGCAGATGTCCGAGATTGTGTTTCTCGTGCTGATGCCCTTGTTTTTCCGCACTCTGGGCGTGCGCATGATGCTGCTGGTCGGGATGTGTACGTGGGTGGCGCGGTACATCCTGTTTGCCGTCGGAGCGACCACTCCGTGGCCCACGCTGATGATTGTGGGGATTGCCCTGCACGGCATCTGCTATGACTTCTTCTTCGTGACCGGGCAGATTTACACCGATCGCGTGGCCCCGGAAAAAATTCGCGGGCAGGCTCAGGGACTGCTGGTGCTGTTCACACTGGAGTTAGGCATGCTAGTGGGGGCTCAGGTAGCGGGGCGCGTGGCCAACTGGTGTACCCCCGCGGAAGCCCAGCAGTTGGCTGCGAGTGCTCAGGAAGCCCAGCTAGCTGCGGGGACGGAGTCCGAGGAGCTAAATCGGCAAACGAAGGCTCTGGGGAACGACTTCGCGCGGTTTGAATCGGAGCGGGACCGCCTGCGGCACCTGCAGGCCCTCGTCTCCGGTACACCGCTGGAAACGGAGGACTCCGTCGCGCGGATTGAGCGGATGAACGAGTTGACGGGGCAGGCCATTCCCCCCGCTGTGCGATCTGCCCTGGCTTCACAGGATCGAATTGACCGCCGGTTGCAGACGGTCGAACGGGACGGCCTGAAAGCGCTGCAGTTGAAAAACTGGACCGCCATCTGGGGGATTCCTGCGCTGATGGCCGCGCTGGTCGCTGCTGGCTTTGGGGCGGTCTTCAAATCTCCGCCGGCCATTGACGACCAGATCGAAGCCGACTTCGAGTCGCACGAACGAGGGGACTCAACCGCTCCGGCGTGAGCGTGTGGCCTGTGCGACGACTGTCGGCGCGGCACCCAACAGGATGGTTGTTCCACAGCCATGATCGTGGCTGTGAGCAGCAGAGTGTTTGCGAGACCGCAGGAACTTCACTCGATTGAGCGTGAGTTGTCGGCACGTGGATTGACGCGCCCTGCAAAGAGTGCCACATTCCCGACAGAAGACCCGACACGGTGCCGGAGGATCGGCATCGCGAGTTGGTTCAGGCAAGTCAGCGAGGAATGTCGCGTATGAGTGGGCCCATTGTGCGGACGGGGACAACGCCGAAGTTCTGGGAGAATTGGGATCAGGTCTTTGGCGGCGGGCAGCCCGCAGGCAAGAAGAAGACTGCTGCCGCCAAAGTATCGGCCGGTAAGAAGTCAGCCACGGCAGCCACGAAGTCTGTCGCCGCAAAGTCCGCGACCGCGAAAGCCGCTCCCGCGCCTGCGGCGAAGACTGTGAAGAAGACTGCCGCCGCCAAGACTGATACCGCCAAGACGGATGCAGCCAAGACGTCGCGCAAGTCGACCAAAAAGGCGAAGTGACGCAGCCGATGTTCATCGACCGGTTGCAGCGGGAGTGAGAATTCAGATCGCCTGCCAGCTCGCGGGGCCATGACGTTCATGTCGGAATTGCCTGCTGCCCAGTCGCCTGCGCCCCCCAAATTGTCGGCCCCGGCGGAACCTTCAGTCGCCGCCGGGTGTGTGTCGCGCACAGACGCGAGGATGGCCTGGCTGGGGTGTTGGCTGCTGTTGGTCATTGTCAGTTTGGCGCGGGTTCCCGTTCCGGCGGTGAATGAACCACACTACATGGGCAAAGCGCTGCACTGGTGGCAGCCGGCGTATTGTGCGGGCGACTTCTTTATGGAGTCCGCGAACCCGC
>JBGSIP010000720.1:0-7768 GCA_041742495.1 Planctomycetaceae bacterium | reverse complement strand
ACAGGCCCGCGACTGGTACTCGGTCGAGGAATTCGCCCGCGCTGTGGGCAAAGCGGAATTCACCATCCGTGAGTATTGCCGCCTCCGGCGTTTGAATGCCACGAAGCGTCACAGCGGCCGAGGCGCTCACGCCGCGTGGGCTATCTCCCATGAAGAGTTGCAACGTTATCAACGCGAAGGGCTGCTGCATGGTCGCTGAGCAGCCAGCTCTCTCGTGTCACTTGCTCGTCCCCTGCGCCGGAACGCCGGGGAGCGTGCGCGCCTGTATTGAACAGTTTTTATTCGATAGCGAGTTCCAGTCATGTCCCCCAGCAATCGACAACACGATTGTGCAAAGCCGGAAGGCGGTGGCTCCATCACCGTACCGGCCGGGACGCCGGGCTGGATCACGTCGGAACTGATCGAAGCGACAGTTCGCACCTGGCAACCGTATTACACGACGCTGCTGACGACCGATGAAGCCATCGAAATCATCCGCAATGCGGGCCTGCTGTGCGACGCGCTCTCGACTCGTCGCGGCGCAATGGGAAATTTCGGTCAAACAGAACAGGACTGAGAGCGGCTGAGTCTCCCTGACCACCGGGAACATGGTTAGAATAGAGCCGTATACAGGTTCTTGTTCCCGGTTCTTGTCGGAGACATGCCATGAAACAGTTTGCCGCATTGGCCCGCGTCAGCAGCCGGGAACAGGAACGCGAAGGCTTCAGCCTCGAAGTGCAGGAAGACGCCCTCAAGCGTTATGCGACTCAGGCCGGGGGCGAGATCGTCAAGTTCTTCAAGATCGCCGAGACGGCGAGCAAAGGGGAACAACGCAAGACCTTCCGCGAGTTGCTTGCCTACGCCAAGAAGAACGCCTTCGCCCTGGATGGGTTGCTGTTCTACAAGGTGGACCGGGCGTCGCGGAACCTGTTCGATTACGTCGAACTCGAACGGTTGGAATCCGAACACAACCTGCCGTTCATCTCCATTTCGCAGCCGACCGAAAACACGCCCGCTGGACGCATGATGCGGCGGACGCTCGCCAACATGGCGAGTTTCTACACCGAGCAAATGTCCGTCGATGTCCGCGAGGGGATCGCCCGTCGCGTGAAGGAAGGCTGGTTCTGCGGTCCCGCTCCCTACGGCTACCGCAACCTCCGTAAGGACGGCCGGGGCGTCATCGAGACCGATCCACAGGAATCGGCCAACGTCAAACGGATGTTCCATCTCTACGCCTACGAGAACCTGACGCTCGATGGCGTGGTCGAGAAAATCAACGCTGAAGGCCGGGTGTATCGTCCGTCGCAGCCACGGTTCCCTCGCACCTCGATCCACACGATGCTCAAGGATCGGTGCTACATCGGCGAAATCCAGCACAAGGGGCAGTGGTATCCCGGCAAGCATGAGCCGCTGATCGACCGGGCGACCTGGAACCGGGTACAGGCGTTGCTTGGCGGTCACACGCACCATGCCACGACTTTGACTTATGCCGGGCAGTTCATGACCTGCGGTCATTGCGGCCATCCCGTCACCGGCGAACTGGTCAGGAAAAAGCGGAAGGATGGCGGCGTCAACGAACACGTTTATTACCGCTGTGCCCGCTATGCCAAGGGCGACCATCCCCGCATCCGCGTGAAGGAAGCGGACATCGAAGCCCAGGTGCTGGCCCTGTTCGGCAAGATGAAGGTCGAGGACGAATCCGTCCGCGACTGGTTCCGCATGGTGCTCGCTTCGCAGACCCGCGACGCCCAGGCCGACAGCCGCGCTCAACGGGCCGAGCTGACCCGTCAGGAGACGCTCCTCGTCGAACAACAGGACCGCCTGCTCAACATGCGGCTGGCCGACGACATCGACCAGGAACTCTTCGCCACGAAGCACACGCAGCTACGCGACCGGCTGGCTTCGATCAAGCTGCAACTCGACGTGCTGGACCGCTCTCACGACGAAACAGCCGAATTGGCGGCGAAAGTGTTTGAACTCTCGCAAACCCTGAAAGAGCAATGGCTTACCGCCGATTATGTCACGAAGCGGCGATTACTCGAAATCGTGTGTTTGAACTGCCGCCTCGACGGCGTAACCCTTTGCCCAGAAATGAGAAAGCCCTTCGACGTCCTCGTCGAAGGGCGGTTTCTAGAAAAAAGCGGAGAGGGGGGGATTCGAACCCCCGGTACCTTGCGGCACACCGGTTTTCGAGACCGGCACAATCGGCCACTCTGTCACCTCTCCAGGCGGCATCGCGGGATGATACGGAGTGGCGAAATGGCTTTCCAGTCGGCGGGGCGGATTGACACCTGTTGAGGGCCGTCTGCTCCGCCACACCTCGAAAACGGCCTTGCTTGCGGGGCTTTGGGCGTGAAAGTGAGAGATTTGCCCGCCGGGGTCATCCGGGGCAGTCGGTTGCCGTGCAGACCCGGTTTCGGCCGGAATTCTTCGCGTGGTACAGGGCCCGGTCGGCCCAGGCGACCAGTGCCTCCACGGTTTCTCCGTGCCGCGGGAAACTGCTGATCCCGATGCTGACAGTCACCTGGACCTCGTGCTCAGCCGATACGACCGTATGCCGCTCGACTGCCTGCCGGAGTGAATCCGCGATCCGGCGGGCGCCGAGCAGGCCGACGCCTGGCAATAGCACAGCCAATTCCTCACCGCCATAACGGGCGACCACGGGCCGATCTGTCGAGCGGACGTGATTGGTCTCCTGCCGGACCAGGTGCGACACCTCGCGCAGCACGGCATCTCCCGTGGGATGCCCGTACCGATCATTGACGAGCTTGAAGCGGTCCACATCGATCAGACAAATTGACAGTTCCTGACCCGATTCGCGGGCGTTTTCCAGTTCTCCGACGATGGCAAGGTCGAAGCTGCGACGATTGTCCAGCCGCGTCAGCGGATCGAGGCGGGCTTCGCGTTCCGTCAGTGCCAGATTCAACGCCCGGATGATCGTCTCCGACAGATACGACCCGGCCCATTCGCTAATCGAAACATGCAACGGATCATACGGGCGGGACGAGCGCCGGGTGAGGCAGACGACCCCCATCACGGCCGAGTTGCGGAACAGCGGAATTAACAGTGCCTGTCCCAGCAGATGCTCGATACCCAGTTCACGCAGACTTTGCCCGTCGACCGCATTCGCAGCCTGATTGACCAGGCCATACGCCGCGAGCGTGTCTTCAAAGGCGGCATATTGATCGGCGACACCAATCGGCAGCACGGTGCCACAACGAATGAGAGCCTGCTTGCCCACGGAGGAGTCGGCGGTGGATAGATACAGCGCGGCGCGATCACTTTGCGTGGCCGATGCCAATCGCTGCACAAACCCTTCGAGCATCGCCAGCGGAGTATCAAACTGCAAATCGGTGATGTGGCGCAGCGAAAGGATTTCGCGGGCCAACTCAAAATCGTTCGATTGCTGTTCCTGTGTGAGACAACGACGCATGCGTTGCGCCACACGGCGGAGCAAATTTCCCAGAATGCTCTGGGCTTGCTCTGGCTCCAGCCCGTTCAAGGCCGGGACGTTGGAGAACACGAGCCCAAACGTACCGCCGGCGGAGGAGAGGTGGCAGGCAAACACGGGGTGAGGGTCGCCACCCAACAGGCCCGGGGGAAGCTCCAAGCACTGGGCGATGGTATCCACGGGGTATGTCGCCAGCGGATTGGCGAGCGACTCACGGCGCAATTTTTCCGGGAGTTGAATCACCGGCGTCGGTTCGAGCGAGAGCCCCATCGAGCTGACCAGTGTCGCCTCGCCCCCTTGCAAATGGTAATAGCAGGCCCAGCCGGGGGGATAATGTGCGGTGAGTCCGCGCAACAAACGCTGGACCATGGCATCGAACTGCTCGCGTTCCAGCACTTCAATCAACAGATCGGTTTCCCAGCGCAACAGCCGGCGCTCGCGTTGCATCTGCGAAATCTGCAGGCGCAGATGCTCGACTTCGTCGCGCAGATCGGGTTCCTTCTCTGCACTGCGCGTGAACCAGTTGATCGCGATAGCACTGAGCGAGAGCAACATGGCCCCGGCGGAGCCGCAGAAACTCTGCGCACCGGACACGCTGGTCAGCTCAGGAACTTCGAACGGCCCCACCATCGCGACGGGCTTCCCCAACTTCACAATGCGTTGCGTGACCTCTGGTGACAACCAGCAGGCGCGAACACATCACCCGCGCTGCCCTGGCTGCCGAATGGTCGACCAAGTCAGCGTCAATATGTCAGGTGAAACTTAGCTCAGGCGCAGGGCGCGAGAGCGTCTCAGGCAAAACCCTTCTGCAGACAGAGCCCTGTCAGTCGTTATGATCGCTACAGACCACCGCACCGTTGGTTCCGACCACCGGGCGAACCACGGACGGTCAAACCAATCGCCGCGTTTCACAGCAGCGGCGGGACCGCAATCGCCGCGACGGCTCCATTTGCGCCCGGACTGACAGGAGAGAGCTTCCTATGGCCGCACAGACGCCGCTGATTTTTGTGCACGGGTTTCCACTCGCTGCACGGATGTGGAATGCGCAGCGGAATGGCTGGGGATCACGCCCCATCCTGATTCCCGATTTGCGCGGCTTTGGCGGCCCTCCGGCCGACGAACTCGCGACGTCGATGGAGCAGTTTGCCGACGATCTGGCGGCATTGCAGGACGAGCAACTGGGGGGCGAGCCAGCCATCTTTGTGGGACTGTCGATGGGGGGCTACATTCTGCTGGCGCTGCACCGCAGAGCTCCCCACCGCGCGTGCGGATACGTGTTCTGCGACACGAAAGCCGAGGCGGATACGGCTGAGGCGGCCGCAGCCCGCGAGCAGTCTGCCCAGCGTGTATTGACCGAGGGGAGTGGAGTGTTGCGAGAGTCGCTGCTCCCGAAACTGATCTCGGCGGAAACCGCCCGGGATCAGCCCGCGGTGGTGCAATCACTGACGGAAATGATCACAGCCGCACCTGCCGCGGGAGTGGCCGCCGCGCAGCGAGGGATGGCCCGGCGAACTGAGGCGAATTCGATCCTCGGCACCATGGACGTCCCCGTCCTCGTCGTGTGCGGCGAATCGGACGCCATCACTCCGCCAGCGGGCATGCGCGCAATGGCCGCTGCCATCCCGCGAGCAGAGTTCGCCCTGATTCCGGGGGCCGGGCACATGTCCCCGATGGAACAGCCGACTGAATTCAACCGCCACCTGCACCGCTACGTACAGACCCATTTCTCATGACGTCGCGGGTCTCATGACGTCGCGGGCTCGCAGCGCGGGCGAAACCCCATCCAGAGGCTGCCCGCCGCTGTCGGCGAAACCGAGCCGGCGTCTCATTCCATCCGCAGCCGATACCCGATGCCGCGCACGGTTTCGATCAAGTCGGCTTTGCCGGCAAGTTTCTGACGCAGCGACCGAACGTGGACGTCGATCGTCCGTTCGAGCGCATTGGCGTCCTCGCCGCGGCAGATGTCCATCAGTTCGTTGCGCCGGAATGGCCGGCCGGGTGAGCGCACCAGCGTCCAGAGCAGGAGAAACTCGGTGGGCGTCAGGAGCACTTCCGCCCCGTCGATCGCGCACTTGTGGTTGAGCCGATCGACAGTGATGCCATGTTCCGACACGGCATCCTGATCGGCCTCGCCCGGAGCCGCACGGCGCAACAGGGCTTTCACCCGATGCAGTAGTGGCTTGAGCTTGAATGGCTTGGTGACGTAGTCGTCGGCCCCCATACTGAAACCGACAATTTCGTCGACCTCTTCCGACATCGACGTGAGCATCAAAATGCGCACCCGCTTCGTCCGCGGATCGGCCCGCAGCTCCCGGCAGACCTGCAAGCCATCCGTGCGTGGCAGCATGAGGTCCAGCAGGACCAGGTCAGGGATGAGATTTTGAGCCTGCTTCAGGCCATCCTGTCCGTCGGCCGACGTGACAACGTCGTACCCTTCGCGGGTGAGATTGTAGGACAGGATCTCCCGGAGCGACGATTCATCTTCGATGACCAGAATCTTCGGCTTCGACATAACCGGGTGTTGTCTCGCAGTTGGAGAAGGCCAAGATGCGGAACGCCCGCCTCACGATACGCGCGGTTTGCGGTCCGTGTGACGCACGATATCCCCCTCGACCAGGTAAATGACGTCTTCTGCAATATTGGTAGCGTGGTCGGCAATTCTGGCCACGTGATGTGTCGCCATCACCAGTTGCACCAGCGGATCGGCGAGTTCCGGAGTGGTTCTGAGCCGCTCCAACAGATGCGTCTTGATGGCCTCGGACCGTTCATCGACTTCGATATCGCGTTCGCGCACATAGCGGCCAGCGACGGGGTCCAGTTCCACGTACGAATCAATGCTCTGATGCAGCATGTCCAGCGCGATCTGGGCCATGCTCAGCAGACCCGACGGGACTCCCAGTCCAGGGTGACCAGGCAGCGCGAGTCCACAGCGGGAAATGGCCACCGCCAGATCCGCCACACGCTCCAGTTCAGCCGAAATGCGCAGCACGGCCGTGATCCGCCGCAAGTCGGTCGCCACGGGCTTGTGCAGGGCGAGAATCTTCAGGCAGTGCTCTTCAATTTCCACGTCCAGCACATCAATCGTATCGTCCGCCTGATCCACCCGCGCCACGTCATCGGCTGTCGTCTTACCGAAGCGGCCCAAGGCGGCGTGAATCAATTCTTCCACCCGCGTGCACATCGACATCAACGTGCGATGGAGGCGATCCAGATCGCGAATCAGGTGGACAGTCATTCCAGATCCTTGGTGTTCTGCGGCATTGTGCCGTCGAACGAATCCCCTCGGTCACCGAGAGGTTGTCAATCACTTGCGAACAACTCCGCCTGCCAGACTTCTACCGCCGCGCCAGCGGTCAACCAAACCTGCCGGTGATGTAATCTTCTGTCTTTTTCACGCGCGGGTTGGTGAACAGTTCCTTGGTGGGGCCGACTTCAATGAGGCGCCCCTGAAAAAAGAACGCCGTCGCATCGCTGACGCGCGCCGCCTGATGCATGTTGTGCGTCACAATCACAATGGTGTAGGTGCGTTTGAGGTCGTCAATCAGGTCTTCGATGCGAGCAGTCGACTGTGGATCGAGCGCCGAGGCGGGCTCGTCCATCAGAATGACATCAGGGTTGGTCGCCAGTGTGCGGGCGATGCAGAGTCGCTGCTGCTGGCCTCCTGACAAGGCCAGTGCCGAGCGATGCAGCCGATCTTTCACTTCCTCCAGCAGCGCCGCTCGATCCAGACACCGCTCGACAATCTCGTTGAGCTTGCGGCGGTCTCGGATACCGGCAATGCGGGGGCCATAGGCGACGTTGTCGAAAATGGACTTGGGGAAGGGATTACTCTTCTGAAAGACCATCCCCACCCGCTTGCGCAGGGCGACGACATCGACATCGGGTGCAAAAATGTCCTTGTCCTCCAGCAGCACCTCGCCAGTGTGCCGCGATTCCAGGACCAGATCATTCATGCGGTTGAGCGTGCGCAGGAACGTGCTTTTTCCGCAGCCCGACGGGCCAATCAAGGCCATGACGGAACGCTCTGGCACGCGCAGCGAGATATCGAACAGCACCTGCGCCGGGCCGTAGAAGAAATTGAGACCGCGCGTTTCCAGACGGATGGCAGACGCTTCCCCACCCGAGGCTGCGCCGGCCGATTCCGGTCGATCGGCAAACAGGTCTGCAAACGAGGTATTCGCCATGACTTTTTACTCCGCCCGACCCCACTCCGGGGCCCGTCGACCTGCGACTACCAATTGACATCTTTTTCGAAGCGGTGCCGCAGATAGATGGCCAGACCGTTCAGTGCCGTCAGGAGAGCCAGCAACACCACAATCCCGCAGGCGGCCTTTTCGC
>JBGSIP010000719.1:0-2916 GCA_041742495.1 Planctomycetaceae bacterium | reverse complement strand
GAGCGCACGCGAGCAACCAGCCGCAGTGACGCAGAAGGCATCTCCCCCCGATCGCAAGCGTTCGCAGATCACGGCTCTGCCCGGGTTCAAAGTGGAAACAGTTTACGAAGTCCCGAAAGGGGAGCAGGGATCGTGGGTCTCGCTGACGGTTGACGAGCGCGGCCGGCTGTACGCCTTTGACCAGTCCAAGTCGGGCTTGTTCCGCATCGAAGTGGGAGCGGGACCAGCGGGCACTGCCAAAGTCGAACGCATGCCCGTGGACATCAGTGCTGCGCAGGGTCTCGCCTGGGTCAACGGAAAGCTGTACTGCTTTGTGACACTCGAAGGGATCTACGAAGTCACCGATCAGGATGGGGATGACCGCGTCGATCATGCCAGGCTGCTCTCGGCAATTTCGGGCAGGGGCGAGCACGGCAATCATGCCCTGGTCCCCACGGGAGACGGTCGCACAATGTGGGCCGTGGCCGGCAACCACACGGAACTCCCCGCGGCGGGCGAAATCTCTCGTCGGATGACGCCGATTCCCCAGGAAGACCAACTGCTGCCGCGGCAATGGGATCCACGCGGCCACGCCCGCGGCGTCCTCGCTCCCGGTGGCTGGGTCACGAAATTCGATCCGCAGACCGGCACGCATGAACTCTTCTGCGCGGGCTTCCGCAACCAATACGATGTGGCGCTCAACGTCCATGGCGACATGTTCACGTTCGACGCCGACATGGAATGGGACACCGGACTCCCCTGGTATCGTCCCACCCGCATCTGCCACGTCGTGAGCGGTGGAGAGTTTGGCTGGCGCAGCGGCTCCGGTAAGTTCCCCGCTTACTACGAGGACACCCTCCCGCCGCTGGTCAACATTGGACCCGGTTCACCCACGGGTGTCGTGTTTGGCACCGGCGCGAAATTCCCCACTCGCTACCAGCAGGCGCTGTTTGCCCTCGACTGGACCTTTGGACGCATTGTCGCTGTGCACATGCAGCCCGATGGCGCCGGCTACCGGGGCGAGGCCGAAACCTTCCTCAGCGGCTCCCCTCTGCCCGTGACGGATACCGTCATTGGACAAGATGGGGCGATGTACTTCACCACGGGGGGACGGGGCACGGACTCGGCACTGCTGCGTGTCACCTATGAAGGGCCCGATTCCACCGCGGCACCCACGCCAGAAAAACTGCCGGCCGCCGCGCAACAACGTCGCGAACTGGAAGCCTTCCACGGTCGCGTCGATGCGACTGCCGTGGCGCAGGCCTGGCCGTTCCTGTCGAGTTCCGATCGCTTTCTGCGCTTCGCGGCCCGCATTGCCATTGAGTCTCAACCGGTCGACTCCTGGGCTTCGCTCGCGCTCCAGACACAAGACTCCCAAGGCAGCATCTCCGGGGCCGTCGCTCTGGCCCGCTGCGGCAACGAATCGCACCGCGCTCCCCTCATTCCGAAGCTGCTCAGCTGGCAACTCGATACGCTCCCCCGCGAGCAACAGTTGGGAGTGTTGCGTGCACTGCAATTGACGCTGATTCGGCTGGGAACACCTACCGACGCGGAGCGTGATGCCATCATGGCTTACCTAGTGCCGCTGGTGCCCAGCGCAGACGCAGACCGCAACACGGAAATTCTGCGACTGCTCGTCGCCTTGAATGCCGACTCTGCGGTGGCCGTGGGCATGCAAATGATTCGCGAACGGGGCCCGGCGCAGTTGCCACAGTGGGACCTGCGCGATGATCTCAAGGGGCGTTACACCATCGATCTGGAGGAACTGGCAAAGAATCCGCCCCCCTCTGCCGCCGTGAACCATGCCTTCATCCTGCGATCTGCCCGCGCTGGCTGGACCCCCGCTTTCCGGCGCGAATATTTTGAGTTCCTCAATGCGGCAGCCAAGGCCCCCGGTGGCCAGAGTTACCCCGGGTATCTGCTCAACACGCGCGAAGACATGTTGGCCAACTGTTCCAACGCCGAACGGCTGGCCTTGCAGGACATCACCGGCGAAGATTTCAACCCGGTACCCGACTTTGAAATCCTGCCCATTCAAGGCCCCGGGCAGCAATGGACGTTGCCAGCCGCACTCGATGCATCCACCGCCAAGCCTTCACAGGTGCCGAGCTTCGAGCAGGGGCGCAGCCTGTATCACGCCGCTCAATGCGGTGCCTGTCACCGCTTCCGCGGCTTAGGTGGCGGGGTGGGGCCTGACCTGACCACCGTGCCCAACAAATTCGACGCGCGGTACCTGCTGGAAGCGATCATCGAGCCAAGCAAAATCATCTCCGACCAGTATCAGTCTTCAACCGCGCTGCTCGAAGATGGTCGTATCATCACCGGCCTCATCGTACCGGAAGGCCCGGACTCGGTCCGTATCTTTTCGTCGGATCCCAAGTCGCCCGGCGAAGTCGTTCCGCGGACTCAGATTCTGTCGCTTGAACCGTCTCCAGTTTCCCAGATGCCCGTTGGCCTGCTGGATAAGCTGAACCCGGATGAAGTGCGAGACCTCGTCGCCTACGTGATGTCTGGGGGTGATCCCGGGAACAAGGCTTACCGCAAGGCCAAGCAGAAATGATGGGTGATTCAGCCTCCCGTGGTGCGTCTCAGGTTACGGGAACTTTGCTGGCCAAGAGGCGAATCGTCGTCCTTCGTTGTCGCGGTGAGTCGAAGTTGCTCGCCGCGTCATTCAGTGCCGGTAGCCCCCTCTGGAACATGTTCGGACAAAACGGAGGAAATCCTTCATGCGATTGTTGCTCTGCCTGCTGCTGATTAATCTCACACAGAGTGCCACCTTTGCGGAAGAGCGTCCGCGCAATGTGCTCTTCATCTATGTGGAAGATTTGGGTTACTACACAGGCGAGCGCGGGGCTCGCGAGCCGCAATCGCTCATCTCTGGACTGGCCACCCCGAATCTCGATGCACTGGCAGCGCGCAGTGTTGTGTTCACGCGCG
>JBGSIP010000718.1:0-8905 GCA_041742495.1 Planctomycetaceae bacterium | reverse complement strand
CCGGGCAAGCCAGCAGTGGCACCCAACGTGACCCAGACAATGCCTGACACGTTACGATAGACAGACCGTAGATCAGGCTGTGCCTGACGACGATCGTCACTGCAGGCTGAACTGCGTCGGACACGGCCTGAACTGCAGATGACTGAGTCTTTCTCCGTGGCTCTGTGCCTCCGTGAGAACCAACGAGGAGCGAACGAGACGGGTCGCGCGCACTCTGCATTCAACGTCGGTTTCCGGCGGCCTCGTGAACCATGCCGTTCGCGACAGGCGTGATGAGCTCACGGAGGCACAGAGTCACGGAGGAGTGTGAGCAGCCTCGCTCACTCGTCGTTGGGGATCTGATGCACTCAGCGACCCGATGGCGCGATGGCGTCAGGCACAGCCTGACCTACTGTGTCGTCCATCAATCAGTGTCAGGCAGACCATGACACAGTGTGACTCGCGACGGCAAACCACACACTACCAGCGGCGGAACGACTCGCGAACATGCAGGCCGCCGAACAGCCCGTAGTGTGAGTGATAGCGATAGCGGCCCACAGGCACCACGACCGGACCAGCAACCGGTGCGACACGTGCCACGTAAACCGGAGCGGGGACCGCCACGGGGGTGATGTATGTCGGTGCGATGTAGGCCGGTCCCGGCGTGATGACGGCGGTCGCCACCGGGGCGTAGTACGCCGACTGAATCACTGGCGCGACGGCCACGGGGGCGACAGCGACAGGGGCGACCGCGACCGGAGCCGGTGCCGCGTAATACGTGATGTACGGCGCCGGAGCGGGACCATAGTAGTACATGCCCTGTGCCTGTGCGGGAGTCGCCGTCGCAGCCACGAGCGTGGCGAACGTCAACAGCATGGCTGCCGTGGTGGGGATCGAAAGTTTCATGACAGGCCTTCAGGCGAATGGCAAGGTGGGGTTCGCAGTTCCGCCTTCGGCGGGGGCGAACATTCTGACTCTCAACAGGACGCAGTCTCGTCTTCGACCATCTTTGCCTATGTTTCCCGGAATGTCCAGAATATGAGTCCGTCGTGGGGCGGTTCGCCCAGACGTTTCTTGCGAACGCCAGCCGAAAATGCGCGGTAACAGAGTCCATGCTCTCGCGGTGTGTTGTTCCCATCGCGATTGCGAGCTGCTGTATTCAGCGTGGGTGAGGGTTGCACTCCTTTTGAATAACCGGATACTCACCGGCGATCTCCACGTCACGCGATTCCATCAGATCTCAGCCCCGCGATTGCGCGTTCGCTGGGCTTTGAATCTCCGGGGTTCGTGTACGTTGTTTGGCGATGACATTCCGCAGAACTACCGGATGGGTCAGGTTTTATGAGCGTCTATCTTGGCGTTGATATTGGCACCAGCGGCACCAAGACCCTCGCGGTTCGCGAGGATGGTCAGATTCTGGCTTCGGCGACCGCGACCTATCCACTGTCCAGCCCCCAGCCGGGATGGTCCGAACAGAATCCCGCCGACTGGTGGACCGCTACAATCAGCACCATTCGTGACGTGATGGCCAAAGGGGAGATCGCACCCTCGTCGGTCAGCGGGATTGGGTTGTCAGGCCAGATGCACGGCAGCGTGTTTCTGGACGCCAAACACGATGTGATTCGGCCCGCCTTGCTCTGGAACGACCAGCGGACGGCGCGCGAGTGCTCGGAAATTGAGTCTTCAGCCGGTGGCCGGCGGGCGCTGATCAAGATGGTGGCGAATCCCGCGCTCACCGGATTCACAGCACCCAAAATCCTGTGGCTGCGCAATCATGAACCGAAAAACTTCGCCAAGTGCCGGCAGGTGTTGCTCCCCAAGGACTACGTGCGCTTTCGCCTGACCGGGGAATTCGCAACCGAAGTGAGCGACGCGTCGGGAACGCTGCTGCTGGACGTGGAAAAGCGGGTGTGGAGCAAGAAATTGCTCGGCAAGCTCGACCTCGATCCGTCGCTGCTGCCGCCGGTGTTCGAGTCGCATGTGGTTAGCGGAAAACTGTCGGCGATTGCCGGTGAACAATTGGGACTGCCAGCCGGCATTCCCGTGGTGGGCGGCGGCGGAGATCAGGCCGCAGGAGCCATCGGCAACGGCATCGTTCGCAAAGGAGTCATCTCCGCCACACTGGGCACCAGCGGGGTGGTATTTGCCCACAGTGATGCGATGCAGGTCGATCCGCAGGGACGTGTTCACACGTTCTGCCACGCCGTGGCCGGCAAATGGCACGTCATGGGTTGTGTCCTCTCGGCCGGGGGAAGCCTCCAGTGGTATCGCAATCAACTTGGCGAAGCCGCTGTCGCAGCCGCAGCCGAGCGGGGCTGCGATCCCTATGAGATTCTGGCCGAACAGGCTGCCAGTGCTCCCGCTGGTAGCGAGGGATTATTCTTCCTTCCCTATCTGACCGGAGAACGCACGCCGCATGCCGACCCCTTCGCTCGCGGTGCCTGGATTGGCCTGTCACTGCGTCATGGTCGGCCGCACATGGTGCGATCGGTGATGGAAGGGGCCACGTATGCGATGCGGGACTGCCTGCAGATCATTCAGGAAATGGATGTGCCAGTGAAGCAGATCCGTGTCTCCGGCGGCGGAGCGCGCAGCACTTTCTGGCGTCAACTGCAGGCCGACATTTATGGCAAGGCAGTCTCCACCATCAACGCCGAAGAAGGCCCCGCCTACGGTGTGGCTCTGCTGGCGATGGCGGGTACCGGGGCGTACAAGAATGTGGTCGAGGCCTGCGACGCGACCATTTCTGTTGTCTCCACGACGGAAACCCAAAAGGCATCCCGCAAGGTGTACGACCGACTGCACCCTCTGTATCAGGGGCTGTATCGATCGCTCAAGGGAGATTTTGCAGCGATCGCAGCTGCCATTGCCGAGTGACACCAGACGTGACATCTGTCGATTCGATGTCATCAGCTTGCGTGTGGCCAGTGCTTGCTGTGGCTGGGTTTGCGGTCGTAGTGACCTGGCGGACTTGCCGGCGGGGTCTTCGCGGCGGGGTCATTTTAGCGGGGTCATTTTGGCGGGTTCATTGTGGCGGGGAGAGTTGCCGGCGGAGTGCCGCCAGTTCTTCATCAATTTCCTGCGCCCTGGTATCCGACAGATCGCTCAGTCCAGAATCAGTCGTCCCGGCGGGTGTCGGGGCGGCGGGGGTGGCAATTCCTTCCACCCACTCCGCGCGGCGTCGGCGCGCCTCCGACAGTCTCGACTGCAGCGCCAACTGCACCGTGCGAAGATGCTGCTGCGTGTCTCGCGCTGCCTGCAGTTGCTGTTCCAGGCCGGCGAGCAGATCGGCGGCTTCCCGTTTGCGCAACAGAAAGCGGCGGGCTTCATTCTCGATGCCCTGTTGCAGGGCCAGTTTCGCGCGATCGCCCCAGTCTTCAATCTGCTGCCGGGTCATAGCCACTTCCCCTTCGAGCCGCTGGACGTTCTCGCCGGCCGTGCGGGCACTGCGTTCGGCGGCCGACTGCCCCTCCTGCATCTCGTTGATGATTTGAGTGAGCGCATGCGAAGTATCCTGCGCGTCGGCCAACAGGGCCGTCAGATTGCAGGTCACAATGTCGGTCAAACGGCTGAAATAGGGCATCAGACACCTCAAAGATCAGTACAACTGCGATCGTATGTGGATATGAATTGAACGTCGAGAGGGCCAGCCCCCCCCGCAGGCAGGGTTAGGGAACCTCGACGCCGATGCCGCGTTCGAGCAACAGGCCGCGCAACTTTTCGCGGGCCAGCCGCAGGCGGCTTTTGGTGGTGGAAACGTTCGATTCCATAATCTCAGCGACTTCCGGCAGGGCCAGACCAGAAAAGTGATGCAGCGTGAACGTCTCACGCTGATCGTCCGGCAGATCCGACAGCAACTGATCGATCAGGTTCTTCAATTCGCTCCCGGCCACGACTTCGTCCGGAGGCAGAATGTCGTCCGCCAGGAGCGCCAGAGGATCCCACTCTTCGTTCGTTCGCCCACCCCGCGCGTGCAGCAGCACGTCATGGGTTCCCCGGCGAATGGAGTCGATCATGAGATTGCGAGCCATCCGGAACAGCCAGCCCTTGAACCGGCCCAGCGGCAGGTAATCCCACGCCTGGTGATACAATTTCAGCAACGTGTCCTGCGCCAGATCCTCGGCCAAATGCCGGTCTTTGCGGTTGCACACAAAGAACCCGACGAGCGGTCCGCGATAGCGCAGCACCAGTTCATCAAACGCTCCAACGTCACCGGACTGCAGCCGGATCATCAGGGCGTCGTCGGAATCGGCAGGGGGTGGAGCGGGGTTCACGACGCGTCAGCAACCTCTTTCACGACCGGATCGCGGTCTGTCGGACCGCCGGACGAATGCCAATCGGCAGGAAATGGGGAGACTGCTCGGGGCCGGCCGGCAATCGATCCGAACATCGCTGCACACACCGTCCCTCTGCGGAGAATACTCGTCATGATAACGCCGCCCGAACCGAAACCCCACGAAAACTGGCTCACTTCCCGCGACCGGTCGGAAGAGTCCACAGGTTTGCCGCGATTCCGCGGGCGACCTACAGTACGCTTCGGGCCGGCCAGTTCGGCCAAGATCCCTTGCCAACCCCCTTTGGCCCGCCTGCGGCCCACCCAATATTGCATGCTTGTACCGCTCAAATCGGCGTGACGACCTCCCCCTCCGGGACGGATATGAGGTTGGGAATTTGCGGCAGCCGGGGGACCGGTTCAGGTCGGCGGATGAGCGGAAGTTTTCTTAACAAGGTGCCATATGCCCTCACAGGGCCCCATCGTCGAAATGCAGTTTGGCAGTCAGGGGGCTCATCGGTTTCCCGTCGATCCGGCGCGTCTGCTGGCCGCCTTTCGCCCTCCCGAAGCGCTGGTGCAGCCCGCCCGACTACTGGACGCTGCCATCGCGGCTCCGGGTGATTTTCCGGCCTTTGAATTGGCCGTGGTTCCCGAGGATCAAGTCACCTTGATTCTTGATCGTGAAACGGTCTTTGGGGCCCAGATGGTGGCTGCCGTCATCCAGCGGTTTGTCCACCGTGGGGTGCGACCAGCGGATATCACCATTCTGCAACCTGCCTCCACGAGCGAACTGGACCCCCGCCGCGAACTCGATGCGGACACACGTGCGGCGGTGAAGCAGGTGCGACACGACCCGGACGCCGCGGACGGACTGTCCTATCTGGCAGCGACCGCCGGTGGTGAACGGGTCTATCTCAATCAACTGGTCACCAACGCCGATTTCGTGATGACCATCGGCTCGACCGCGTATGAATCGGAATGGGGCCTTCGCGGCGGAGACAGTGTGATCTATCCCGGTCTCTCTTCCCGCGAGGCCCAGGAGCAGCTTTTGCGGATCGGGCACGCCGAGCTGACGCCCGAGGACGAACGGCCGTTACGCAGCGTGGCTGATGAAGTCGCCTGGCTGCTGGGCAATCCGGTCACGCTGCAATCCATTCCCGGTCGCCGCGGGGGCGTGGCCCAGTTTTTGTCGGGCACGTCGGCCCATGTTCTCGATCGTGCCCGGCCATATCTCGCAGATGCCTGGCGCTTGATGGTGCCCCGTCGTGCGGCGTGCGTGGTGGCCGGTCTCGACAGTCAAACTCATGACGAACCGTGGTCGCAGTTGCTGCGGGCCGCCAAGAATGCCGCACGCGTGCTGGAACGCGAAGGCCAGCTTGTCTTGCTGGCCGAATTGGACGTCCCACCCCCTGATGTGCTGTTGCGCGCCGCGACGTTGCACCATCGCGATGAAACGCGTGCGTTTATCCAGTCACTGTCGCTGGCGGCCGAACGGATGCTGGTCACGGAGTACCTCAACCTGTCGAGCCAGTTCCGCGTGTTTCTGGGTGGCACGGGCGCGTCGCGTTGGGCCGTCGACGTCGGTTGGGAACCGCTCGGAAGCGCTGCCGACGCCAATCGCCTCGTCGCCGACGCACGTTCGGTGACCATCGTCGAAGGAGCGCAATACGTCTTCGCCGCCGTCGAGGGAAAAGCCTCCTAAGGCCACAGCGACGGCAGCCTGCGTGCAATCGTCTGGGGGGCGGTCTGTAGCGGTTCCCACGATCTGAGGTCGATCCACGACCCTGAAATCGCGGATTGCAGCACCCAGCACCTTGTTCCGTCCGGCCGGCGAGTCGAATAATCGGAACTTGTTGATTTGTGCGGCGTGTTCACGGTCGAAGTATGTTTCCGGGCGAAGCTTGCTCACGGGCGAAACAGTGAAGGCGGGCCAATTCTCATGCGAGTCATAGCGCTGTGGGACGACGAACCAGGCGAAACAGAGCTCCTGGAGCTCTATCTCAACATGCCACCAATGGAAATGACCCTCGTCCGGTCCGAGGCCGAACTTGATCGTGCGCTGGTCGAAGGGGGGCCTTGGGATGCGGCCCTCCTCGCGCTGTCGGCTGACGATCACGACCGCTGTGTGTCCCGCTTTCAGGCCATGCGGCTCAGCTATCCGCAACTGCCAATCGTCGGCGCGGCGGCGAGCGACCAAGTCTTTCGGATGGCCCGGTTCCTCACGGGGGGGCTGCGGGGCTATGTGATTCGTGATGAGCGGAAGGACTTCCTGTTTCTCTTGCGCTCTGCGATCGAAGGGGCGATTGAATCGGTGCGGGCCGAACAGGAACGCCTCATCGCCGAAAAACTGCGACAGGAAGTCGACTCCGTGCGTCGGTTGCAAGCCTCCATTCTTCCGGCACGGCTGGTGGATGTGCCCGGCTACCGAATTTCAGGTCGCTATGAGCCGGCGGAACTGCGAGTCATCGGCGGGCGTCCGGTCACGCTTGCCGGTGGCGACTACTACAGCGCATTTCGCGCTCCCGACGGGTCCATCTGTCTGATTGTCGGCGATGCCAGCGGTCACGGGATGAAAGCCTGCCTGACCATCATGACGCTGCATACGTTGTTAACGATGCTGCGCACGAACTGTCATACCAACACCGCCAGGTTTGTGGCAGAGGTCAATCGGAGTGTCTGTTCACAGGACGCCGTCTGTGGTGACGGCAGTTTCATCACGTTGTTGTATGCCGTCATTCAGCCCAAGACCGGCATGATCGAATGCACGATGGCGGGACATCCGTCGCCGCTGGTCCAGAATCTCAAAACCGGACTCGTACAACCGCTGGTCGCCGATCCCGACGCCTGCCTGCCGCTCGCGATTGACGACGACGCCCAGTATGTCTCCTATCGCGGCAAGCTCACCCCGGGTTCACGGCTGCTGATCTATACCGATGGACTGACCGAAGCTCACCACGACGAGATTCTTCACGAGCGACCTGGTCAATGGGACGAATTCGGGTTGGGCCGCACGATGGATGTCATGCAGCAGACAAACGCTCAAGATCCCGATTCCACCATCGAAGCTTTGTTTCAGGCCAGTCACGACCACACCCGCGGAGCGGGTCGGCATGACGATACGACAATTCTGATTCTCGACTACCTCGGCTGAGCGCCTGATGAACGATGCCCACCCGCTTCCATTCAGGGTGCGATTGGGCTCTACCAGTGTCGTACGTTCCTGGTGAAATACGGCACTGGGTGACCCAGCCAGTGTAGTGCCTAAAGCGACGTCGACCTGATCTCAGCAGTCGCTAACAGCCAGTCGTGGTTCATCCATCGCTCTTTGTCAGCCAGCGTAGATCCCAGGGTGCCACGGCTGGCGCGTCCAGCCGTGCGGGGATTCGTAAGTCAGGCAGCATCTGAGAAGACCAGGCGATCGGTCACAATGACGTTCAGGCCCAGCAGGGGACGGGAGAGTGTTCGGTGTTGGCTTTCGCCAGTCCATTCCTCAAACCGCTGGGCAAGTCAGCAGTGGCACCCGACGCAATCCCAACGATGCCTGACACATAGCGATAGACAGGCTGGTAGGTCGGCTGTGCCTGACGCCATCGCGCCATCGGGTCATGGAGTTGGTCACCCCCCATCGACGGATGAGCGCGGCTTACCAAACATCTCCGTGACTCTGTGGCTCCGTGAGATCATCTATCCCGTCGCGAGGACGCTGTTCACAGGGCCGCCGGAAACCAACGTGGATCTCAGATTCCACGCGACCGATCTCGTGCGTTCCTTGTTGGTTCTCACGGAGGCACAGAGCCGCGGAGGCAGATTCAGTCGTCTGTGCCTGACGCAATGTCAACCCGATCTCTGCAGTCGCTCACAGAATCTGCGAAACCGCTGAGCCATCGAGAATCGTCCAGACGGCGTTGCAGCAGTCTCACGCGGTGCGAACTCCGCTGGCGACGGGTGATCTTGACTCTCACGTCGAAGTTCCATCGCGGCCGACTCTGCAAAGCCCGCCATCTCAGGTTTTATTTGGCAACTGTGCGGCGTGACTGCTATGACTCCGTCGTGCCGCCAAAACAAAAACAGACTGCAACGTGTATGGACGTCGCAGTCTGTTGGTTTTTTTAAAAGCCATCATCGTTCGCGGAATGGAACCTCACAGTGATTCCGCAACCGGAGTTATGGCTGCTGCTTGATACGCGGGTTGAACGGCTGGCTAGCGGGCGCTGCCCCGCGTTCCGCACGCACGTTGTTTTGGTCGTCGGCCTTTTCTTCGGCCCGTGTCTTCGCGGCCACAATCATGTGGGAGGCCCCCTGCAGCATCTGTTGGGAGAACATCGGGGTGCCACCGAAGCCGTCCAGTGTGTTCACTCGCTTGCCGGCCAGCTCGTCCCAGCTCATGCCGTTGAACGCATGCCAGGCGGCAGCCTGAGCCACGTCACGGTGCATGCCACCGGCGGCGACCAGACGAATCAACTCCTGCTGGGCAGGGTCGGCTGTGTAGTCTTCGACGCGAACGACTTTGTACTTGGCCCGTGAAGAGGGCTCTGGCTTGCCGTGTTCCAGACAGACCGAATGGAACGGAACGCTGACTTTGGACTGCGGAGGAATCGAGAAGAAACCCGACTGAAAGCCGCCGCCGGCACCCCCTGCTCCGCCAGCACCACC
>JBGSIP010000717.1:0-3488 GCA_041742495.1 Planctomycetaceae bacterium | reverse complement strand
GCTGCTGGGGCTGGGGATCTTCTTGATGGGTGGGTACTTCCTGCTGGCGATGTTCAATCCCAAGCCACGGCTGACGATCACCCCGGGGATCCTCCCGCCCGGCTTTCAAGGGACACTGACGTGGGACGTGCCCAAAGCGTCACAAAAGTCCGTACGGCGGATCCAGGTTGATCTCGTCTGTGTGGAATCGGCCACATATCGCGTCGGCACCACGTCCACCACCGTGACCGAGACAATTTACCATCAGCCACTGGTCGATTCTGACGATCCGGAGGTCATTGAATCGGGCGAAGTGACCCTGGCGATTCCCGATGATGCGATGCCCTCGTTTGAGGCCGCGAGTAACCGCATCACCTGGCAGATCAATCTGCAATGCGCCATTCCACGTTGGCCCGACATCAGGGGTGAGTTCCCCGTGCTGGTGATTGGCCGCAGCGAGTGAGCGGGCCCGCAGCCGCCGTGCCACGTCAATTGACGCAGGAGAAAATGATGTCTGCCGACGCTGCTTCGATATCCGTCAGCTTTCGTGACCAGCCGCAATTTCAGCCGGGACAAGCGTGCGATCTTGATATCGCGTGGCAACTCCCTCAGCCTCCCGATCGCATCGAATGGCGGTTGGTCTGGGAGACTTCCGGCCGCGGCGATACGGATGTTGGAATTGGGCTGGCGGACTTCCGCGAAGATGTCGACGCGACTGGTGAGCATGCGGTGCGACTGACCATGCCCAGTGGGCCCTACAGTTGCGACGGTAACCTGGTTTCGATCACCTGGGTGGTCGAGGTCTTTGCGTTTCCGGGCAACCAGACCGCGTCTGCGGAGTTTGTGCTGGGGCCAGGCGGAAAGACGATGCGCCTGCCGCCCATCATTCCTTCCAAGACGTCACTGCTGAAGAAGTCCCGGGAAGAGACATTCGACAGCGAGTGACGATCGTCCGTGACTACGACTCATCCCGGCAGATCTCTTCGATGCGCAGCGTGAAGATGATCTTTTCGCCGACCAACGGATGATTGGCGTCGACGATCGCGCGGTCTCCCTCACGTCGCAGGATCCACGCGTCGAACGGGTCTCCCCGCTGGTCCACCAGCAGTTGATCCCCCACATCTGCCTGAGCGGGTAACAGGCGAGTAGGAACGGACTGCGACAGGTGCAGCTGCCGTGTACCAAAGGCCTCCTCGGGCAGCAGTGTGACCTGGACCTGCTGGCCGGCCGACATGCCGGTGAGCGACGAACTGAGCAGCGGCAGGAGTTCGGGATCGCCGAGCGTGACTTCGATCGGCTTGCGACCGAACGTACTCTCGAGCACAGCCCCGTCGGCAGTGTGACTAGCGAAGTGCAACTGAATGCGGTCGCCGCGTTGTGCCTGCAGGCGCGTGATGATCATGGTACATCCTTGGTGCTGAAGTCCGAGAGGCCGCAAGATGCCAGCCGTGAGTGGGCGAAGTCGGCACCCGATCCGCTGGCGACGTACGGCTGTAACTACTGCATCCTGAGAGCCGACCGCAGGCAAGAGGGAATCGCTCAATTGCCAGTCCGCGACCCGCACCGCGCGGCATGAAACGTGCAATTCTGCAGAACGTGAGTTTCCCGCTCGCGGGGAATCATCCTGACAGTCCGTTGGTCTGTCAGCCGCGGCGGTCAGCAGAGTCGCGGGATCTAGGGGATTGCAGTGCTTCTGTCCGTGGACTGGCATGGAAACGACAACCGTCGAGAACGTGTCCGTCAGCCTTCGCCGGACGTTGATGTTGCGTTTTGGCATCCTTTGCGCACCACACGTTGACGATGGACCACGAATGCGGTGCAGAGGATTGAGGGCGTCTTCGGGGAATTTGCGCAAAGGCGGGATTGCATGTCGCTCAAACTGACTGCCGAATCGTTTCTGTCCGGCTTTCGCCAAAGCGGACTGATCGACGAACATCGCGTGGAGCCCTTGCTGCGCGATTTGCGGCAGCAAGGCGTCGACATTAGTGACGCCACCGCGATTGCCCACGCGCTGGTCTCACGCAACGTGGTGACCGAGTGGCAGTCTGAGAAACTGCTCCAGGGGCGGCACAAGGGCTTTCTATTGGGCCGGTATCGCCTGTTGTCCCTGTTGGGACGCGGCGAAATGAGCGCCGTCTATCTCGCGCAGCATGTGATGATGAACCGTCGCTGTGCCATCAAGGTGCTGCCGGCGAACCGCGTGCGCGACACGTCGTATCTGGGGCGTTTTCACCGCGAAGCCCGGGCCGTAGCGGCTCTGGATCACCCGAACATTGTGCGGGCCTATGACGTGGACCAGCAGAATGAAGGGGGTGCCGAGATTCACTTCCTGGTGATGGAATACGTCGAAGGTCGCGATCTCGAACAAATCGTGCGCGATGAGAAACAGTTGTCCTTTGAACGCATTGCGGACATCATTCGACAAGGGGCCGACGGCCTGCAGCATGCCCACGACGCCGGTCTCGTGCACCGCGACATCAAGCCGGGCAACCTGCTGGTGAATGCGCAGGGACAGGTCAAACTGCTCGACCTCGGTCTGGCGCGTTTCTTCAACGCCGACGGGGAAGAATCGCTGACGATCAAGCACGACGAAAAGGTCCTTGGTACCGCGGACTTTCTCGCCCCGGAACAAGCCATTGACAGCCACACCGTCGACCAGCGTGCGGATATCTACAGTCTGGGCTGCACGCTGTACTTTGCGTTGACAGGGCATCCGCCCTTTACCGACGGAACGCTGGTGCAACGACTGCTGGCTCATCAGACCAAGACACCGCTTCCCATCTCCGCCGATCGACCCGACGCGCCGGAAGAACTGGTTGCGCTGTGCAATCGGATGATGGCAAAGTCCAAGGAAGACCGGCCTCAATCTGCTCGCATTGTGGCTGACGAATTGACGGCGTGGCTGCTCAACTGTGCCGGCCATGAATGGCGCGAACGCAACATTCAACTTGTCGCCAAGGGGCGTGCGCAGCAGGACAGTGCCGACGATACCACCCCCACTGCATCCAGGAGCAAGGCCGGTCGCTATAAGGAGCGCGTCAAAGAGCCGACTTTCCACGAGAAGTCCACCGGCGATTCCGCCATGGCCGCCGCTGCGGTCTCAGGTGCCACACCCGCCACTGGGAACAAGAAAGCGGGCACTCCGTCGAATCCAATGTCTCCACCGTCCCCCGTGGCTGATGCATCAAGCAAGTCTGCGACTGCAGCCCCCCTCAAACCAACCACCGTCGCCCGCCCCAAGGGGCTCGCGAACGCGAAGCCCGTGGCGAATGGGCAGGCAGCGGAAGCACAACGGCCGCAGACGGCCGTCACACAATCCGCGGCAGACCCAGCGACTGAGCAAGGACTGACGGAATCGCACTGGGTGTTTGTGATTGTGATCGCACTGGCCACGGCCGCCGTGCTGCTGGCTGCGTTCGCCATCGCCGCGCACTTCAAGTGGACGGAAGCGATGTTTGGCACGACAGCGGCACAAACCCAGGCCGCCTCACCGGCACCTGCCGCCGCGA
>JBGSIP010000716.1:0-2805 GCA_041742495.1 Planctomycetaceae bacterium | reverse complement strand
TCTGCAGCCAAGCGCGTCGTCGTCGTCGGGGCAGGATTCTCCGGACTGGCCTGTGCCTTTGAACTGATGACCGCCGGGTACAAGGTCACGGTTCTCGAGGCCCGCAACCGCTGCGGCGGACGTGTGCTCTCCTTCCCGGATCTGGTCCCCGGCAAGAACGTGGAAGGGGGTGCCGAACTCATCGGCTCCAATCATCCGACGTGGATCGCCTATCAGGAACGCTTCGGCTTCGAGTGGCTCGATGTCAGCGAAGATGAAGAATTCAACTTTCCCGTGGTCATGGGCGGAAAGCGGCTCAGCGATGACGAGTCGGCCCGCGTGTGGGAGGAAATGGACGCCGCGCTCGAAGGCATGAATGCCGATGCCGAACCGGTCGTGGCCGAGAAGCCCTGGGAGACCTCCGGCGCTCGTGAGCTGGATCTGCGTTCGGTCGGAGATTGGCTGGCCAAGCAGGAACTCGACCCGCTGACGCGCCAGGGCCTTGCCACGCTGTTGTCGAGCGACAATGCGGTCGACGTCTCGCAGCAAAGCTATCTGTGCTTGCTGGCAGCCGTGCGCGGCGGGGGAGGCCAGGCTTATTGGACCGATAGCGAAGTCTATCGCTGCAAAGGGGGCAACCAGCAATTGGCCACGCGGCTGGCCGCAGAGCTGGGCCCGGACCGGGTCCGCCTGAATCTGCCCGTTCGAGAAATCCGCTCGCGGGGCGGAATCATGGAAGTGCTGTGCCAGGATGGTCGCACGCTGGAAGCCGACGACGTCGTACTCGCTGTCCCCCCCTCAGTGTGGGGGAAGCTGAAGTTCGATCCACCAATACCCGCGGCCCTCGGACAGACGCAGATGGGCACGGCGTGGAAATATGAAGTCGCGCTGAAGTCCGCCTTCTGGAAAGAGCAGGAGGTGTCGCAGTACGCCCTCACCGATGACGTCATCAGTCAGACATGGGATCCGACCGATGCGCAAGGCGGGGACGCGACGGCAGGCATGGTGGGCTTTTCCGGGGGCAACGCCGCGATTCGCGGCCGACAAGGGACGCGAGAAGAAGTCGACCGCAGAATGCTGACCTTGCTGGAATCCGTTTATCCCGGCTTCCGCGAGCAGATCATCGATCCCGCCAAGTCGATTCGCTTCATGGACTGGCCCGCCGATCCTTACACCATGGCGGGCTACTCATTTGCCGCGCCCGGGCAAGTCACCACGCTGGGACCACAGTTCTATCAGGGTCTGGGGCGGCTGCACTTTGCCGGCGAGCACACCTGCTATCAGTTCGTGGGATACATGGAAGGCGCGCTCAATTCTGGTGTGTCCCTGGCCCGGCGACTCGCCATCCGGGATGGCCTGCTGCAGACCACCCCGGGAACCGCTCCCTCCAATCCCTGACGCCGACGCCGCGATCTCACGCCGCGGCCGGTCGCTCAAAAGAACCCCCCGCCAGGGGCAGGGACTGCCGGCGGGGCGACCGGAAGCGGGCAACCGAGCGATTTGAGCAGGGCTGCGATTTGACGGTGCGATTCCAGGTCCGCACGAATCACGAGCTTGTTTTGCACGCGCGCGGTTTCGATCGACACGCCGCTGAGCGGGATGACCATCGCCAAAATCATCTCTTGCAGTTGGTCGACTTCACCACTGGCAGGGCCCACTTCGTACACCCCGAGTGTGCGGTAATTATAGACTTTTGCCAGTAGATCAACGGCATCGCTACCGAGTCCATTCGCGTCCATGAGACAAATTCCAGTCGTTCCCACCAGCAAGCTCGGAATCATGTCGGCTTGCACCGCGATGCTGTGCAGTACATCCTGCAACGGAACGTTCTCTGCTACCAGTGTGACCTGCATGTCTGAATCGACGCCCGATTGCAGTATCACGGGCACGCCGCACGACTCTCTTAGCGATTGCAGTGCTTGCGACAGCGGCGTGTCGACCAGCTCGATTGTCACCAGCTGGTTGAGCGCCACATGCGCGCGGGAGGCCGCGCGAAATGCGTCCGTGTCAGCGTCTGGCATGGTCACGGTGTCCCCGGACGCCGCCGGCGGCAAGCGCGAAGCCTCTTGCCGAACACCCGCTGGGGACTCAATGGTGGATCGAGGATTTGCCGGCGGCAACCCGGGCGGGGAGAACTCCATATCAGTAGTGCTCGGCGGGGGGACAGCGAAAGTAGTAGTGCTCGGCTGGGGGACAACGAATTCGTTCACGGCAACGTCCAGATTGAATGATTCTGGTCGCTTGATCGGCCACGGGAGCGCCCCGCTTGGTTGCGAATTTGCCCGCTGTGCCAATTCGCTCTTCAGTCGCTGAATTTCGGCTTCGAGAGACGCAATTTTCGCCTCTAGCGATCCCTCGGCAGAAATACCGAAGGGATCGGCCGGCGCTATTTGCGTCACACCCGCTTGCGCCAATTCAGTCGCTGCCGACAAACGCATTGTCGGCCCGTCGTCGATGGAACTCTGTGCTGGAGACAGCGGTTGCCACGACCCTTTCGGTGCAGCTTCCACGGTCGGGACAACCGTCAGATTCTGCGCCGCTGTAGGCTGGCCGTCACGTGCCGAAGAGTCGTTGTCAACGACGACTGCCGACGTTGCTGGCAACTTCACCGGGTCGGGACCTGCCAGTAACTGTGGCGCCACCCAGGCGGTCAATGCGCCGGCCCCCGTTAACATCACAGTGGCAGCAGTGAGTTTGGAGATGCTCATCACGAGGACTTCCTTTTGAATCAGCGCCGCAATCTGCGGGCTGGCGGGCAGGGGAGAGGGAGCCGTTGAATTGACGGCGGCAGCAGCGGGAGACACGGCGTGCGAGATGCGGGCTAGC
>JBGSIP010000715.1:0-3793 GCA_041742495.1 Planctomycetaceae bacterium | reverse complement strand
GGCGAGTCGACCACACGTTGCCCACTCCTGAGAAATCGAAAGGCGCTGCCATGGGGCGTCCCGTCACATTGTTCACTGGCCAATGGGCCGACCTGCCTTTGGAAGAGCTGTGCAAAAAAGCCAAGGAATGCGGCTTTGACGGGCTGGAGCTGGCTTGCTGGGGGGACCACTTTGAAGTCGATAAGGCACTTTCGGACGACTCTTACTGTGCGCGCAAACGAGATTTGCTCGAAAAGCACGACCTGAAACTGTTTTCCATCTCGGCCCACCTGGTGGGGCAAGCGGTCTGCGACAAGATCGACGAACGGCACAAGTCGATTCTGCCCGCTTATGTGTGGGGAGATGGCCGGCCAGAAGGCGTCAATCAGCGGGCCATCGAAGAGATGAAAAACACGGCCCGGGCCGCCCGCAAGTTGGGGGTCAGCGTGGTCAACGGGTTTACCGGTTCGAGCATCTGGCACCTGATCTACGATTTCCCGCCCACGCCGCGGTCCATGATTGACGACGGATTTGCCCAGTTCGCCCAGCGGTGGAATCCAATTCTGGACGTGTTTCAGGAGTGTGGCGTGCGCTTTGCGCTGGAAGTTCACCCGACAGAGATCGCGTTCGACATTTACTCGGCCGAGACGGCCCTTAAGGCGATCGACAACCGCGAGGAATTCGGCTTCAACTTCGACCCCAGCCACCTGATCTGGCAGGGGGTCGACCCGGTGGAATTCATCCGTTATTTCCCCAACCGTATTTATCACGTCCACATGAAGGACGCTTCGGTCACACTGAATGGCCGCACGGGGATCAACTGCAGCCATGTGCCGTTTGGCGACGCCCGGCGGGGCTGGGATTTCCGTAGCGTGGGGCGCGGCGGGGTGCGATTCGAAGAGATCATCCGCGCCCTCAATGCGATTGGCTACAACGGTCCACTGTCGATCGAGTGGGAAGACTGCGGGATGGAACGGTTCCGTGGCGCGGCAGAAGCCTGCCAGTTCACCAAGAACATCGACTTTGCGCCTTCGAATGTTCGCTTTGATGCCGCATTTGGGGATTGACGCCAAACGAGATGAATGGCCGTGCCACAAGTGACTTTGGCACTAGCATGTACGCCGACCGCCACGACAGGAACCGGCGCGAGATTCTCCCGAACTCTCTGGCCGATTTTGCCCCCGCCGTCCGGTTTCTCCGGGCGGCCGAGGGGCCTTGGGATCAGCTGGCGCGACATCGGGCGGAGGGCGGCGTTTCGGACGTTTCGCAGAGCGCGGGAATCCGTGAGTCGGGGTTGTGGGCAAGACTGGCGAACTGCGTTTCGCCAGCGGAAACAGGCCCCGATTTTTGACAGAAATAAAGCGTAAAACCAAGTGGGCTTGCGAGCCCGGAGCCGTTTCGCTAACTCATTGCAAAGCAATCACTTAACACCCCCGTTTGGGGCCATTTTCTGCGGCAATTTGACGCATTCCGGGAAATGTGGCGGGTCGCTAGCATCCCCGGGGTCGAAAAGACGGGGACATTGATCCGGGAAGCTTCCTAAGGTTCCGGAAATCCGCCGCGACTCATCGCAACACTTCGAACATTGACTCGCCCATCGCACGATTTTTCTGAATCCTCAGAGCGAGCGACAATCGGCCAGAACTGGTGACCCACGGTGAGTTGCGTGCGACGCCTGTGACTGGTCCGGCGTGTGAGTGGCTGTTGGGTGGCGGCTGAGTCCTCTGGCGATTGGGTTCTCGTCTGACAATTGGCTTTGTTTGGCTCGAAAGACAGCCCGCATATGCAACGGTTCCTGTTTCCTGCGTGGATCAACACGCTGCTGCCGGTGGCCGCAGGGGTGGCCGGCGTTGGTGCGATGTATTTCGTGGGTGTCGTGGCGTATGCCGTTCACCCCATCACGACCGACGTGGGCTACAAGCCCGTCCAGCCGGTCCCCTTCAGCCACGCCCTGCATGCGGGCACCCTGAAGATGGATTGCCGCTATTGTCACAACACCGTCGAGAGCACCGCTCATGCGGCCATTCCCGCCGCCCAGACGTGTGGGAATTGCCACTCCGCCGGCGTGGATGGTGCGCCTCCCGCCACAGTGGCCGTGCATTCAGATAGCGCCAAGCTGGCCCCGATTCGCCTCGCCCTGCAGAAGGGGGAATCGGTGCCGTGGCGGAAGGTGCACGACTTGGCGGACTATGTGTATTTCAATCACAGCGTGCACGTAAATCGTGGCGTGAGCTGCGTTTCGTGTCACGGCCGCATTGACACAATGGACGTGGTGCAGCAGAGCAAGACGCTGTCGATGGGCTTTTGCCTGCAGTGCCACCGGAACCCGACCCCCTCCATTCGACCAGTGGCGGAGGTGACCAATCTGGGATGGCAGACGGAAGATCCGGAGAAGCTCGGGGCTGAACTGGCAGTGAAGCTCGGTATTCATCCCAAGGACAACTGCTCGACCTGCCACCGGTAGTTGTCCGGGCAGGCTGCGGTTGCCACCTGCGGCAGCAATGGTCGGCCGACTGCTGGCAGTAAGTTCTCCCCATCGCGGGCCCGCCCGAGGCCTGGTTTTGAAGCTGAGTGAGTTTTGAGGTCGGGCGACAGGTACAGATAGCACCAGCAGACGCGGCTGGGAATCACACACGCGTCTGAGTCAGTAAGTCTCTGAGGCAGAAGCAGTTATTCAGCAGCGAGCCACAGTCGCTGGCCCAGCCAGCAGCGGCTCCCCACGGCAATCGAACTCATGAGCGGCAGGTTCGCCCCCACACGGGACGGACACATCGCGGGGCATCGGATTTCGGCATGACTCACTATTGGCGCAGCCTCGAAGAGCTGGAAAACACTCCGGACTTCCAGCAGTTTCTGCATCGCGAATTCCCGGTCGCCGCGTCCGAATTCCCGACCGACGTCTCCCGTCGCCGCTGGCTGCAGCTGATGGGGGCCTCCGTCACGCTGGCGAGTGTGTCTGGCTGTCGCTGGGAAGACGAAAAAATCGCGACGTTCTCACAACGTCCCGAAGAACGCGTCCCCGGCGTGGCCGTCAAGTATGCCACCGCCATTGAACGCTTCGGCCATGCCGTCGCCGTGCTAGCCACGTCCTACGACGGCCGGCCGATCAAGCTGGACGGCAACCCGTTGCATCCGTGGAATTCGACGGCTCTCGATGCCTACACCCAGTCGCTGATTCTGCACCTATATGATCCCGACCGCATCTTCCGCGATCCGGCGACGGGCAAGTTGCTGCGGATCTACGATCCCAAAAACATCGCGACCTTGCGCCGCCGTCAGGACAAGGGGACGCAGGCCCAGACGTGGGGCGATTTTGCCGCGACCGCCGGCCAGTTGCGCAGCGCGGGTTCCACGCTGGCGGTGCTGAGCGAGTCGAGTTCGTCCCCCACGCTGGCCCGGTTGCGCAAGCCGCTGGCCGAACGTGGTGTGCAGTTCTTTGAATATGAGCCCATTTCCCGTGACGGCGAGCGTCTGGGTTTGGCAATCGCCTTTGGTCAACCGGTCCGCCAGCACTTCGATTTGCGGCAGGCGGACGTGATTGTCGCGCTGGATTGCGACCTGCTGGGCACGCATCCCGCGGCGACCAAACTGACCAAGGACTGGGCGGCCCGCCGGGAGCCCACCGGCAACATGAACCGGATGTACGCGGTGGAGAGCCAGTACTCCACGACCGGTTCTTCGGCTGATCACCGGCTGGCGATTCCTTCCACGGAAGTGGCTAACTTTGCACGGCAACTGAAGCTGGCCGTTGACGCGCGGCTGGCCGGCACGGAAGCACCGGCCCCCGCCGGCGATCGCACGACTCCCGGCGAAT
>JBGSIP010000714.1:0-9648 GCA_041742495.1 Planctomycetaceae bacterium | reverse complement strand
GCGGAGTATGCGAACTCGAATGATGCCGCGCTGGTGACGGGCGTGCTGGGACAAGGGCGAGTGGCGGTGCTCACCACGGGGGTCGATCTGGTCGGTGGCGCGACAGGGGACAACTGGAGCGACCTGCCGCGTGGAGGCTGGGCGTTTGTCGCCTTCGCCGATCAGTTGTTGCAGTTTCTGCTGGACCGCACCGGGCGCGTGTATCAGTACCAGGCGGGGCAGGAAGTGCTGCTCGATTTGCCCGCCAGCCTGGCGGACGAAACGATCTGGCTGCAGCTTCCCGACGGTCGCCAGTTTGAGCGACCGGTACCGTACCGCGCACCGTTGCTGTCGGTCACGCGGCGGGGGGCCGCCATTGAGAACGAAAGGCCAGCCAGCGAATTTGGCCAGGGAGGCGACGCACAGAGTGATGTATCGCAGCCTCCTGCTGAGGCGAGTCTGGACGCAAATGAGCCCGCGGATGTGCGGGCAGCGGGGGCCACGAGTGTGGGGACTTATCGCGTTTCTGGCGGCGAGAATCGCGAGCGTTCCGTGGCGGAGGCGAGCGTGAATATTGCGGCCGCAGAGAGCCTGTTCGATTCGCTGTCTTTAGAGCAACTGGATGAACTGCTGGGGGAAGGTCGCTATCAGCGCGTGACCACGCTCGACGATCTCGAACGGAAAATTCTGGAAGGCCGGCTGGGCAAGGAACTGTTCCCCTTGCTGATGATAGTGACGCTGGTGTTGTTTTGTGGTGAGCAGACCGTTGCCAACTGGTTTTATGGTCGCGAGCCAAGTGCGGCTCCCGTCGTCCCCCTGCGTCGTTGAAAAGCCGGCATGCGATTTTCTGTGGATCCAATCTGGGGCTGGTGGCCGACAACGCTGGTTGTCGTGGCCCTGTTGGCGTTTGTCTGGCTGACCTATTGGCCGTTCATTACGGCGCTGGTGCCGTTTCGCCGTCGCATGTTGCTGGGGCTGCGCGTGCTGGCGGCGCTGGTCATTGCCTTTGCGCTGTTTCGGCCTGCGGTTGAGTACAACAACGACGATGGACAGCGGATTGTGGTGGCCTTCCTGCATGACGCCAGTCGCAGCATGGCGACCACGGACATGCCCGCTGAGCGGTCCCGCCGGGACGCGCTGCGGGCGACTTGGGATGAGGTGCAGCCGCTGGTGAATCAGTTGCGCAACCACGTCGACGTCCGGGTCTATGACTTCGACCAAGGGCTGCGGGCTGTCGAAACGCTGGAATCCGAGACGCCGGGCAAGCGGACGGCCATCGGTGGCAGTCTCAGTGATTTGCTGGAGCAGACCCGCGGACTGTCCTTGTTGTCGACCTTTGTGTTGACCGACGGTGCCGAACGCATCACGGGCGGAACTGATCGCCAGCCGGCGACGCAAGTGGCCGCACAACTGGCGCGGCGTGGGGTGGCCATGTATCCGGTGCCGTTTGGCCGCGATACGTTGCAGGGGGGCGTCATTGATGCGGCGGTGGAAGAACTGCTGATCGACCCGGTCGTGTTTGAGAAAAAACTGGTCCCCGTCACGGCGCGCATTCGCGCAACTGGGCTGGCGGGACGGACGCTGGAAGTGCGCGTGCTGCTGGAAGATCGCAACGGCAAGCGGATTGGCGAATCTGGCGAAATGAAACCTCTGCCGGTCACCGCCAACGACGTCCCGGTGATGCGGGTCACGCCGGCGAGCGACAATGAGAGCCTGCCAGTGTCCCTCAGTTTCACCCCGCCGCTGTCGGGGGAATTTCGTCTGGCGGTTCAGATTGTGCCCGTGGAAGGCGAAGTGCTCGATCGCAACAACCGGCGGGATACGCTGGTGTCGGTGCGTAAGGGGGGCTTGAAGGTGGCGTACTTTGACGTGTTGCGCAGCGAGGTGAAATATATCCGCAGGCTCAGCCGCTCGGACAAGATTCAGTTGGATTTTCACCTGCTGCGCAACGGCACGGACGGACAGCCGGTCCCGGTGCCCGCGCGATTTTTTGATCGTGGGCAGTACGACGTGTTTCTGATTGGCGACGTGGCTGCCGAACGGTTTGGGGTGGAGAACCTGAAGCAGCTCGCCCTGCGGGTGGAGGAGGGGGCTGGCCTGTTGATGATGGGGGGCTATCACACGTTTGGCTTTGGCGGGTATGCCTCGACTCCGTTGCTCGACTTGTTGCCGGTGGAAATCAGTGCGGACGAGCGGCGGGCACCGGGGACACTGGACCCCCGGGCTCAGCCGGCTGGCGAATGGCAAGTGCGTCCCACGCCAGCGGGACTGAGCCACTACGTCATGCTGATTGACAGCCCTGACCGCAACGAACAGGTGTGGTCGCAACTCCCCCGGATGACGCATGCGACTCCGCTGCGGCCGGTGAATGAATTTGCCCAGGTGCTGGCCACCAGTGCTGATGGCCGGCCGCTGCTGGTGACTTCGGAAGTCGGCCGTGCGCGTGTCGCGGCCTGGGGGGGGACGGAGACGTATCTGTGGGCCCAGGCTGGTTTCTCTGAACCTCACGAACGCTTCTGGCGGCAGTTAATCGTGTGGCTGGCCCGCAAGGAGTTTGATGCCGACCAGCGAGTGTGGGTGCGCATTCTGCCCCGTGCCTACGCACCTGGCACGCCGGTTCTGGTGGAGTTTGGTGCCCGCGAAGAGCAGGGAACGCCGATTGACGCGGCCGAATTCGTGCTGTCGGTTCAGCAGCCGGTGGGAGAATCGCTGCGGATCACCGGACAATCACAGGGGGGGCAGGGGCAGACGACAATCAAGTCGCTCGAAGAACCAGGTGACTACTGGGTGCGTGCCGATGCCACCGCGGCTGGGCAGCCGATTCCCTATACCGGTGTGGGCCGATTTCTGGTGGAACCTTTGGACCTGGAACTCGACCGCCCGGCAGCCGACGTGGCGGCGCTCGAGCAGTTGTGCCGGATTGCCGGTGAGACGACCGACTCACAGATTGTGATGCCCGAAGCACTCGGGACTTTCTTGCGTAGCTATCTGGCGCGCGAACCGTGGAAGCTGGGACTGGAACAGGCTCGGCGAATTCCGCTGTGGGATGGCTGGCCGCTGTTGCTGGTGTTCTGCGCGGTGCTGGGCACGGAGTGGTTTCTGCGCAAGAAGTGGGGCCTCGTGTGAGGCGCGGCAAGACCTGGTGAGACGGATTGCCGTGAGCGTTGCTGAATCGATTGGAACCAGAGGATGAGTCCGCAGATCGCAGAATCGGCGTGTTCGCCCTAGCCCTCAATCACCAGGTCTTCCAGTGCGTGCGACTGGCAGGTGAGGATGTATCCCGCACGGGCTTCGGCGGCGCTGAGGGCATCGCCAGACCGCATGTCGACACGGCCGCTGGTCAGTCGCAGCTTGCACAGTCCACAGATTCCGCTGCGGCATTCATGCGGCAGCGCCAAGCCTTCGTCTTCAGCCGCTTCGAGCACCGTTCGCCCCGGTTCCGCGGTGATCTGTCGTTTGGAACGGGTGAACGTCACGGCGGCGGACACGTGCGCGGGTGATGTTCCTGCGACGGTGCCGTTGGAACTCGCCGCCAGTTGTGTGGCCGACACGAATGCCTCCGTGTGCAGTTGATCCTCGGGCACTCCGATGCGGCGCAGAGTGGCGGAGACGGCATCCATCATGGGCTGCGGGCCGCACAGGAACACCGGGGTCTGGGACCAGTCGGGGACGAGGCGTTGCAGGACATCGCTGGTTAACTGTCCCCGCTCGCCGGTCCACGACGGGTCGTCATCGGCCTGCGAGAGGATTTCGTGGACGTGCAACTGCGGCACTCGGGCGGCCAAAGCGGCCAGTTCCTGGCGAAAAATCAGACTCGTTTGCGTCCGGGCGGCCACCAGGAAGTCAATCCGGCCGTTCCAGCAGCGATCGGTCAACGCGCGCGTCATCGACATCAACGGTGTGATCCCGACGCCGCCGGCAATCAGGACGACGCGTGACTGAGAGTCGCCGGTGAACGTGAATTTTCCTAACGGGGCCGTGACCTGCAGCAGGTCGCCTGTTCGGACGCTGTCGTGCAGGCGGCGGGACGAAGCCCCCTGCGGTTCGCGTTTGACAGTGATTTCACAAAAGGCGTTCTGGGTGGGGGAGGATGCGATGGTGTAGCAACGCACCACGCGGTCGGCACCGGTTCCCTGTGTCAGCACGAGGTACTGACCCGGTTCGTATTTGAAAGGCAGGTCACCGCCCGCCGGGTCGACGAAGCGAAAGGTGCGGACGTCGGGGGTTTCCTGCGAGATACGGGCCACTTTGAGGAGCCCCTTGAACGTCGACGATCGCGCGCGGTGCATGGGACCGACCGCGGCGGTCTGATTGCGTTTGGCTGCGCGCGACAGGTCGAGGTAGTGTCGACCCGCGCGGATCATCAGCAGAGAGCCTGCGACCCCCGCGAAGGCCAGTGGCTGGCGGACATCGGATTTCACCAGCAGAAAGTAGTGGAGGATCCCCGCCCCGACGACGACATACGCCATGCGGTGGAGGCGTTTCCAGCGGGTGGCACCCAGTCGGCGAACCATCATGTCGGTGGAAGTGAGGGCCAGCGGTATCATCAGCAGGATGGCGGCAATGCCCACCTGCAGGTACCGCCGCGAGAGCACTTCGGAAACGGTGCTTCCCAAATCGAGTGCGCGATCCAGGCCAATGTAGAGCGAAAGGTGGACGCAGGAGTAATAGAAGCCCCACAATCCCAGCGGCCGGCGGATGGCGACCAGTTCGTTCCACCGCAACAGTTGCCGCAACGGAGTGACCACCAAGGACAATGTCAGGAAGATCAGCCCGATCAATCCGGTCGTGCGGATCGCTTCGTTGACTGCATTGGCTCCCAATTGCCGATGCCAGGCATCCCACGCGAGCAGCAGTCCGGGGACGGCTCCATTGATCCAGAACAGTAGTCTGAGAAACCGTGTTTGACTCATGGACGGCTGATCCTTGCGCAGTGTCTGAGTGTGGCCGGCCAATGGGCGCTGTGCCGGAGTTGCCAAGCGGACATCAGATATTGATGGTGAGATCCATGCCGGCGTAGAGGCTGGCCACCTGATCGGCATAGCCATTGAACGGGAGCGTCTGGCGGCGGCCGGTTTCGTCAATGCGCTGTTCGGTCGCCTGGCTCCAGCGAGGGTGATCCACCTGAGGGTTCACGTTGGCATAGAAACCGTATTCCGTAGGTGCGTAGCGATTCCATGAGGTGGGCGGCTGGTCCGCGGTGAGTGTGATTTTCACAATCGATTTGATCCCCTTGAAACCATATTTCCACGGGACCACCAGGCGAATCGGAGCCCCATCCTGTGGGGGCAATTCGCGTCCGTAGAGCCCCAGGGCAAAGATGGCGAGAGGGTGCATGGCCTCATCCAGACGCAGCCCCTCGATGTACGGCCATTCCATCACGTCGGTCTGTTGACCGGGCATGCGGGACGGATCGAACAGTGTTTCAAAGGCGACGTATTTGGCCTCGGGCAGTGGTTCTACGGCGGCAAGCAGGCTGGCGACCGGATAGCCGGACCAGGGGATGACCATTGACCACGCTTCGACGCACCGCATGCGATAGACGCGTTCTTCCAGCGGAGCCAGTTGCCGCAGATCTTCGACGGAGAACGTGCGTGGGCGCCGCACCAAACCGTCGACGACCAACTGCCAGCCATCCGTGTGAAAATTCATCGCTTCGCGCGCGACATCGGTCTTGCTGGTGGAGAACTCGTAGAAGTTGTTGTAGGTCGTGATGGCCTGATAGGACGTCCGCGGCTCATCGAGGTCAAAGCCCTGCGCGATGCGCTGTTCGGGGGTGACTTCCGGGGCTGCCACGACTGGTGTCAGCGCCGCGGTTTCGGCGACCTTCGGCGGTGGTTCCTTGAGCAGCCGGTACAACAGGCCAGTGCCGATGGGGGTGCCCGCCAGCAGGCCGGCGCGAATCAGGGCACGACGATTGAAGTACACACTGGGTGGCGTGACAGAATCGGGAGGCTGGCTCATGGATGATCCCGGAACAATTCCTGCGGAGGCGCGCGAGCAACGAAGGGCAAGATCCGGGGAGCCCTCGGGTGGCCCCCGGATCCTCAGCAAAACAGATCACATCGACCGGAGCAAACGACGACTGCTGCGCCGTTATTGGTTGGCAGCGGGCTTCATTTCTGGCTTCATCATGCCCGGAGCCATCATTTCGGCAGCCATCTGCCGGACCATGACTTCCTGCATCATCATGGACATGGCGTTCTTGTCGGCCATC
Source organism: Planctomycetaceae bacterium (assembly GCA_041742495.1). Lineage (GTDB taxonomy): Bacteria > Planctomycetota > Planctomycetia > Planctomycetales > Planctomycetaceae > JBGSIP01. The sequence goes on along the minus strand of JBGSIP010000714.1, from coordinate 3,452 downwards.
ATCGCGGTCTTGGCGGCGGCGACCTTGTCGGCCATCATCTTGGCCATCTCGGGTTTTGCGGCCATCATCATGGCCTCGCTTTTCATGGTCATCATCATTTTTTCGTTCTTCATCATTTCCATGACCATCATCTCGCGAGCGACCATCATGGGGAGTTCCTGACTGGCCATCATGCTCTTTTTGGCCATGTCCATGCCTTCGGCCATCATCTTGTCGTCCATCATCATGGCGGGAGCCATCATGGGCTTGTTGTCTTTGGCCATCTTGCCGGTCGTTGCCGGCTGTGCCTGCAACGCTGCCGTGACAACGAGAACGGCCGCACAGCCCACCATCCAGCGGATTCCGACGTTCATCTGCAACTCCTGATCCAGTTGACTCTGATTGGCCAGGCCACCGTTGGCCTGCCGCGATGGCAATGTCGCTGGCCCGCAACAGGGCCCTCGACCACCACGATAGGATGCTAAAAGAGTGGTATTCTGCTCCCATGCGAATTGCGCAATGATTTGGTAAAGGCGAATTTTCGTAGCGGGGCTGGATCTATGGATTCAACCGCGGTTGCAGTAAATTGAGGCCGAGTGGCAGAAAAATGCAGACAGGTTTGATCGCCATTTGGGAAGGCTGTCCATGTCGACCTGTTCGCGTCCGCTGGTCCTGCTGGTGGAAGATGAACCCAAGACCTCCGCGTTGATTGCGACCTATCTCGAAAAGGACGGGTTCCCGACAGTCTCTGCGGCCGATGGTCTGGCGGCGCTCGAACTGTTTCGCGGTCGTCAGCCGGGATTCGTGATCCTGGACGTGATGCTGCCGCGGCTGGATGGGTGGGAAGTCTGTCGCGACATTCGGAAGTCTTCTGACGTGCCGATCCTGTTTTTGTCCGCGCGCGATGACGAGACCGACCGCCTGTTGGGACTGGGGCTGGGGGCGGATGACTACGTTCGCAAACCGTTCAGTCCCCGCGAAGTTGTGGCCCGCGTGAAGGGGATTCTCCGACGAGCAGGCCAAAGCGCGCTGCCTGCCACGCGCGGGAAGCGGCTGGGCTGTGGACCACTGCGGGTCGACCTCGATCTGCGGCGGGTCACGCGCGCTGGAGAGCCGGTTCCCGTCACGGCGATGGAGTATGCGCTGCTGAGCACCCTGATGTCCTCGCCCGGCCGGGTGTTTCTGCGCCATGAGTTGATTGCGCGCCTGTACCCCCGGGGCGAATACGTCATTGATCGCGTGATCGATGTGCATGTCGGCAAGCTGCGGCAGAAGATCGAAAAGGATTCAGCGAATCCCGAACTGATCATCACGGTTCGCGGGCTGGGCTACCGCTTCACAGATGAAGTCACGGTGACGCCATGAGGCGCCTGCCGCTCAAGTGGAAGCTGATGCTGATCAATCTGATTGGCTTTGCCCTTGTTGTGGCGGTGATCGATATTTCTGTCCGGCAGTTAGCAGGCGGGTATTTCATGGACCTGGCGATGTCCAAAGAGGTGCTGTCGGCCGAAATCACGCACCAGATGTTTGTCGCCACGGTCACCCGCTATCTGTGGGGAGCGGCGGCGGTTGCCTGCGTGGTCTCGACAGGGCTGACCTACTGGCTGGTCCGGCGGTCGTTGGAGCCGCTGCAGGATGTGCTGCGCGGAGTGAAGCAGATTTCCGCGGGCAACTACTCCGTGCGTGTGCGAGAGTCAGACTGCGGGGAAATCAGCGATCTGGCCCGCATGTTCAATCGCATGGTCGAGAGCCTGGCACGGCTGGAACGCTTGCGAAAAGATATGGTCTCGAACGCGGCTCACGAACTGCGGACGCCGCTGACCAACATCCGCGGTTATCTGGAAGCGCTGATCGAGTCCGTCATTCCGCCGTCGCCAGAGGTGTTTGAGTCACTGTATGACGAAACGCTGCGGTTGATGAATCTGTCGGAAAGCCTGCTGCGGCTGGCCCAGGCAGACGCGGCCCGCGAATCGCTGCAGATCGAATGTCTGCAACTCGACGAACTGCTGACGCAGATCATTCAGTTGTTCGACTTGAAGTTCTCTGGCAAGCGGCTGGAGGTGACAGCACAGTTTGGCTCCGAGCCGCTGCAACTGCTGGCAGATGGCGACAAGATGGCCCAGATCATGTCGAATCTCCTGGAGAATGCGTGGCGCTACACCCCCACGGGGGGACGTGTGGCGATTTCCGCCGAGCGCCATCAGGGGGGCGTGCGGGTGATGGTGGCGAACACGTGGGTGGCCGCCGACCGGGGGGACAACAGCCAGGTCTTCGAACGCTTTTACCGCGAAGAGCCATCACGGTCCCGCGACTATGGCGGCGCCGGACTGGGGCTGGCGATCGTCAAGGAACTGGTGGAAGAGCGGGGCGGAACCGTTGGCAGCGACATCCGCGACGGCATGTGGCGGGTGTGGTTTACGTGGCCCAAATAGCGGGCGGACATCGAACTGCGCGGTGCGTCTGATCGGCGAGTGACCTGTCATTTGTCGAACGTCACTGGCAACAGACAACTGGTCAGTTGGCAGCGTCGTCCGTGGCGGGTTCCGCAGGGGGAATCCCCGGTGGTTCCGCGGCTGCTCCCGGAGGTGCCGGGGCCAAGCCCCGTTCGGCGCGCCAAGCCGCTTTCTTGTCCGGGTCTTCCAGCACCATGAAGCGCCCCGTGCGGTCGTCATAACCGTACATCTGGTAGTCCTGCAGGGCGGGCATCGACATGCCGTTGTCGATGATGTACTGCTGCACTTCTGCGTGGGACAAAATGCGATCTTCGGTCGCCCGGACCAGGTCGAAATTGTGCTGCAGCTCGATGAAGCCCAGATCGCTGGCGGCCGAGTTATAGCCTTCCAGTGCCACTGACAGCGGATCTTTGGAGGTGATCTTATTGTCCACCTCAAACACGTTGGGGTTGTCGGCGATCACCTTGTGATAGTCGACCACCACGTTGGTCTTGCGCTTGGTGATGGGGACCTGCTTGGGCTTGGCAACGGCATTTTCCGGATTGGGCTTGGCGACTGGGCGATGGCAGCCCGTTTGGCCCAGGGCCAGACCGATGGCCAACAGGGTGATTGCCGTGCCGCAGGACTGGAGGAACATCGAGCACCTCAACACCGAAACCGTGGGAACAACCAGCCACACACTCACCCGCCCGGCCATGCACCGTCACGTCGCCGCCCGGCGCGGCAGACCGTCTCATGCTCTCAGCGAGGGAAGTTGAACGGAGATTTGTCTGTCGCGGCATCTGTCACGCGGCGAAACCGGACGACTGGCTCATTCTCAGGTGCCGGGGTGTGGAGTGCAAGGGGACTGCCGCGGCAGGCAGTTGCGCGGGTCTGTGGTGTGGTTGCCTGGCTGGGGGTAGCGAGTGAATAACGAGTGGTGTGTCGTCCGGCGCCCCCAGGGCGGGCGTGGAGCAGGTGCCGTCGGAGCGAAGGCGGTTGCACCTCTGCGGGCGGACCAGTACAACGAGTGTTTGGCCC
>JBGSIP010000713.1:0-1531 GCA_041742495.1 Planctomycetaceae bacterium | reverse complement strand
TCTGCATACTTCTCGGCTTGGCGCTCACAACTGCGGCGCCTCTTGCACCGGCCCAACCGGCGAGCTGCCTGCCTATGCCACGGGTGGCTGTGTCCTGGCAGGAATCGACCCAGATCCACCTGGACGTTGTTGGCGAGCCGGGCATCAACTACGCGATCGAACGTTCGGACGATGTTGTGCAGTGGACGCGCGTTGCAACAAACCGGAGCAATTCGGGCCTCGTGAGCTTCGCGTACCCGGTCTCACTCGCCATACCGCAACAGTTCTTGCGCGCCGTGACAGTGAATGCCGCCGACGGCCTGGGGGGCTCGTTCATTTTTGATGGCGAGACCTTCGCCGGGTGGGAGGGCGACACGGTCGGAACCTTCCGCATTGCCGACTGCGCTATTGTGGGTGGTTCTCTGGTGCAAGCGCTTGCGCAGAACATGTATCTTTGCACCACTCAGCGGTACACCAACTTCGTGCTCCGGATGGAGTTCAAGGCCGTGAGCACGAGCCAATTCAATTCGGGGGTTCAATTCCGAAGTGAACGCGTCAGCAACTGCGAAGCCGTGAGCGGATACCAAGCGGATATGGCGGGAAACTACTGGGGGAGTCTCTACGATCAGTCGCGCAGGAATACTGTGCTGGCCGCTGCGAACCAGGCGGAGGTGGCCGCGGTGTTTCGAACCAATGACTGGAATGCCTATGTGATCAAGGCCGAAGGGGCGCGCATCCAGTTTTGGATCAATGGCTGCCCAACCATCGACTATACCGAGGCAAATGGAACCATCCCGCGCCACGGCATTCTCGGGTTCCAGGTTCATTCCGGCGGCCTTTTCGAGGCTTCCTTCCGTCACATCAGTCTCGAAGTGCTGCCATGAGCACTGGCCGTGTGACTTTCAAATGGCCGAGTTGGGGGAGGCGAAAAGCCAGCGCGATCTTCCGCGCGCCGCTGGGCGGGAATGTGGATGCGCCTGGTGCGCTCCATCGTTGCTGTCGGCGCCGGTCGCTAACCCTTGTCAAGACCGGTTGATGCTATGGCAGCGCAAACAATCAGAAACCACAATGCGATGAAGATTCCGATTACAGCAATCTCGGCAGCCATGTTGTTACTGCCACTTAATGGGAGGACACAATCTGCAACCTGGGCTGTCGGCCAAGGTGGGAATGGTCATTACTACGAGACGATAGCGGCACCTGCTGGAATCCCGTGGGGCAGCGCCAGCTCGTCTGCCACCAATCAGGGCGGATACCTTGCAACATGCACCTCAAGCAGCGAGAACACATTCCTCCATGGCCTGGTCAGCCAAAACCCAAGTGTATGGTATGTCAGCCCGGCATCCGGCAATTGGTTCGGACCTTGGCTTGGGGGGCTTCAAGCCTCCGGTTCCGCGGAGCCCGCCGAGGGTTGGGGGTGGGTCACCGGCGAACCGTTCACCTATCAGAATTGGGCTGAGGGGCAGCCGAACAATTCTGGTGGCAATGAAAACCGTGTGCAGTTCGTGGGAGCCACTTTGGCGACAGCAGTTGCCTGGAACGATGCCAACGA
>JBGSIP010000712.1:0-2021 GCA_041742495.1 Planctomycetaceae bacterium | reverse complement strand
GATCTCCTTTCAGGCGACAGGAACCCGGGTTGTGGAACTTCCAATTTCGACCGATAATCCATTGCCTAATCCGAACGATTGGTGTTTGCTGGAGTTGGTTTCCAGAAATCCATTGCGCACGATGTCCACCGGGCGGTGCGTGGAGGATCGATTTGAGGCGGGCCGCAGGGTTAAAGAGGTCACCATGCTGAAACTTGTTGTGCGCAGCGGGCGAAATGCGGGCAAGCAAGTCTCGTTGCCGATGGGCGAAGTCTATTTCGGCCGCGAGGAGGGGGTGCATTTGCGTATTCCCTCCACGGATGTCAGTCGCAGGCACTGCCTGTTGGTCGTTGACGCCACGTGCGTGACAATTCGGGATCTGGGCAGCCGCAATGGCACGTTCGTCAACGGTTCGCCGGTGAATGGCGAACAGATGCTGGTCGCGGGGGATCTGCTGCAGGTGGGGCCGATGGCCTTTGAACTTGCAGATTCCAAGACGTCCCCCCCCAAGCCCAAGCGCGCTCCCAAAGCAGACGAACCCGCTTCGGCGGATGAAATTGCCAACTGGCTCGATGAGAGTGCAAAACCGGGACTGCCGCCGGGAGATACCACGATTGTCTCCGTGACGGATACACACACCGATTCGGGCGAAACGGCATCGACACTGGCGCCGCGTAAAGCGCCTGTTCGACTGGGAGGCAACAGCAGCGTGTTGCGATCGCGCAGCTCGCTGGGTTTGAAGCGCAAGAGCACTGCCAGTGGTCAAGCCGCGAATCCACAGGCCGACCGCATTTCGAAGCTCCATCCGCGTGGACTGGAGCCAAAAGACTCCGGCACCGGCCAGGGAGCCGCATTGGATTCCGCCGCCGAGGCAATTCGCCGCTACTGGCAATCGCGAAAAGAAGCGTGACACACCGGATGACCGACCGGCGGTGTTTCGGGGTGAGCCGCGTCATGGTCACAACTCGTCGTTAGACGGGCAGCGAGCTCGCTCGCTGTGCGACGATGGTGATTTCGTCGGGAAGAGATTCGGTTCGTCACGGGTGCCTGTACGCAGTCTCCCCCCCGGCAGCCCTTCGCAACAGAGAGCAAACCGATGCCACCCTCCGCGTCGCCGCCGTCGCCGGGCCACGGCGATGAACCCCTCGAGTTGCCATCGCCTGACGTCGAGGCTGCGCGTCCCGACGCGACAAACGAAGCGGTCGTTGACGACAGGATTGAGGCGAGTGACGAGCAGGTGGTCATTGCGCTCGAGCTCAATCTGGCGGGGAGCAGGGTACGGTTCGATGTGACTGTGCCACGTGGACCGGCGACTTGGGAACACCTGCTTCCGTTGATGCGGAGTCTGGTGCAGGTGGGGAGCGAGATCTCACACGAGCATTTTGCGGCACGGAACCAACATGTCTCGTGTCGAGCAGGCTGCGCGATGTGCTGCCGCCATGCGGTGCCCATCGCACCGTTTGAGGCTCACCGGCTGCGGCGACTGGTTGATGAGCTGCCTGAACCGCAGCGAACGGAAGTTCGTCGCCGGTTTGCCGCCTATGAATCCGCAGTGAAGGCAGCGGACAGCGTCGCAGCGACTGACCGAGTCGACGAGTCGCCGGCTGGAACCGATCTGGAAACTCTGCTGCGACGCTGCGACGCACACTTTCGACTGAAGCTGGCGTGTCCATTTCTGGAACAAGATTCGTGTTCCATCTATGCCGAGCGTCCGTTGAAATGCCGCGAGTACCAGGTGCTGTCTCCGGCCAGTTTTTGCGTCGATCCGCAGACGCATCCGATCGTCCAGCTCCCGTTGCCAATCAGCGTCTACCAAACGACGCTGGCGCTGGAGAGTCAACCCACGCGCGACGGGCTACCCTGGTTGCCGCTGCATGAACTGTTGAGCTGGACCGACACGCACTCGCCCGATCCGCCGCAACAAACCGGGCCAGAATTGCTACACACGTTCATGAAGCGTCTGATGCAGCCGCGCGTCGCAACGACCCCGGCTGCTGAGAATCCATCAGGCTGACCGGGGCGCTGCCTGGCGCGTGTCAGGG
>JBGSIP010000711.1:0-2982 GCA_041742495.1 Planctomycetaceae bacterium | reverse complement strand
TGACGGCAATCAACAGCGCGCTCCCCAGTACCGCGACGTACAGATAGCCGCCGCGGCGAACGGAACGAATCTTGTGCGGCGAGCACTGTTGAGGACGGATTCTGGCATTCATGGCCCCACCTCCAGACGATTGGGGAGTGGGGCGGCCCGCAAAAGCTGCTCACCGGTGGGAAGTGTGACCTGGACTTGCACATCACCAGTCACGGTGCGGGTGACGATGTCGTTGGTCTCAATGGCTCCGGCCGCCGTCCGGTACCCACCGACTGTCAGAGTCGATTGCCGGGGATCGCGGACCGTGACCCGGATGCGCTTGAGCACCGTCGCGGGGCCACTGGCGATATGCGGTGTGGCCGGGGCGACGTAGTCCACGATGACGGTCCAGGTCCAGCCTGCGTGCAGTGTCAGAGCTTGCCCGGACTTATCCGTGGGGTTGGTCTGGGAATATCCGGCGTAGTCGTCGACATCGTCGAACAGCAGCCGGTTGGTTCCGGATTCGCCGGCTTCCAGCCCAAAATTGTTCGGCGATGTGGCATCGGCAAAGGGGCGCTGCATGATTTCCTGCAGCAGCAGTTCCGCGAGACCGCGGGCATCGGCGTTGGTGGCGGCCTGCAAATAGGTGGCGGAGGTGCCGGCGACGGTGTTCAGCGAGGCCACGATGAGCATGCTCACGAGGATCGTCGAGATCGCGACTTCCAGCAGCGACAGGCCCTTGCGCGTGTTCCGCGTGTGTTCCGCCTGTGGCACCCGTGAGAGCAGCCCGACGTGATCGTTCGACGGGCTGTGATGTGTGATGTGTGTTGATCGAGCGAACATCAGCCGGCTCCTGCCGGGCGGACAACGACGGTGATCGAGGCGTAGTCAGTGGCGGATTGCAAGGCCCAGAAGGCGGTCGGGACGTCCGTCGCAAACTGTTGGCTGGTGGCGGCAACTCCGAGCGTGGCAGAGACGGAAGCCGACAGATTCGTGCTGCGGTGAAAGACCAGCGTGTGATTCGGCATGCCGGGCATCGATTCCCGCAACGCATTGGTGTTGACGGCGGCAGCACGCAGGACCAGGCATCCGGCTGGCGCGGAGCCTGTTTCGGGACAGATCGCCGAGAAACTGGTGCCCTGATTGTCCGACAGGTACGCTTCGCCCACGATGGGACTGCCAGACTCATGGCCCGAAATGCGCAAGATGCAGCCTGCCGCGTCCGAATTGACCTCCCAAGCGAAGGCATAATTTTCCGCAACCGATGTGGGCTCAAACCAGGCGGCCGCCAAGACCGTTCCCTTATTTCCCTGTTCCACGGCCAGTTCTGTCCAGCCGGAGGGAAAGGAGACTGAGTTCGGCACATCCTTTTCGATGGCCAAAAATGCGAGCAGCAGGTCTCCAGGCGCTGTTCCCGAGGGGGCGTCAATCGTCAGACTCTTGGCGCCGCCGAGCCCGAACAGGCTGGCGGCAAACGAGGACGAAACACTGGCGATAGTGACGGGGCCGACGTAGGGGACGACGGTGGGCTCGTCGCCGTTCTGCACCGTGGTGCTGCTGCGCCACGCCAGTGAGGAGACGCTGGGAATCTCCGTGAGCACCGACCCGCCATTGAGGCGACAAGTGAATGGAGCCCCCGCGGTGCCTGACCAGGCGTAGCGCACAGTGTCGAGGACACCATCTCCGGTGCGATCTGGAACAGTCAATGTGATGGCTGTCGTGGAGAGCTCGGTGACGTCGCGCGCCAGCTTGATGTCGCGGGCCACCTGATTCAGGGACCGTTGAGACCTGGTACGCTCGGCGAGCGGACTGGCCGACAGGTTCGAGCCAGCTACGGTGACGGCGACAGCAGAGGCCATCCCCGCCATGAGGACACCAGCCGCTGCCATGCTCAGCAGCAGTTCCACAAGGGACAGGCCGCGACGCGGCGTCGGCGCATTCGGTTTGATGCTGGGCCCGGCGATCATTGACAGCTCGCCTTGCCGGTCGTGGCGTCGATGGTGACGGTGTAGGTCCGCTGATGGCAGTTGACCGCGATCGTGCCAGTGGTCAGCGGCGTGTTGCCCGGTCCGACAACAGGCAGGCCCCATTCGGTAAAGGTCACCGTTTGATAGCCGGAGAAATTGGCAGTCAACACCACATTGCACAGCCCAGTGCTGCTCAGATCGACACTGTAGGTCTGGCTGGGGTGATCGGGGTGAGTGATGGCGGGAATCGCGTAGTTGTCCGTCGAATTTGTCACTGTCACGGCGATTGACATGCCCCGCGCGAGCGCGTGTTCGCGCGCCAGATTCAGATCGGCGGTGATTCGTTCCGCGGCACCTTGGGCAGTCCGAAACATCATCGCGGCAGAAAAAGCGGGCGCGCTCACGGCACCAATGATGCCGAGGATCGACACAACGATGGACAATTCCACAAAGGAATAGCCGGCGCGGTGATGATGTCGAACGGTGGGCATGACGGTCCTGATCGCAGGGCGGCAAAAGTGCTTGGGAATCGACACGATGAGCGGGCCAGCCGGGCATCGCAGGGGAAACACAGCGACACGACGTCGCGGCGCAGGGTTTTGGCGCATGCGACGTCGGGCGCAACGGCTGCCATTCAAGCCTAGTGTGCGAGTCTGCGGCAGGCAGAAATCGCGGGCCCCGCCCGACAGATCCAGTCGTCCCGCGAGCCACGCAGTCGCATGGGGAGGAATCTGCGGCGTGTCGATTCTGTAGCGAGTGTGCCGGCTGTAGCGCCTGCGCCTTGCGGCAGCTGCGCGGGGAGCCCGTTTCGCGGCCGACTCCTCGGCGAGACGGATGATGCCGTTTCGCCACACGCGGCATGGTCTGTTGTGCCGCAGCGGACAAGCTATCTCCGCTGGGCGATCGGCTTTGCGATTCGTGACGGGCGGGAGCAGATGGCCCGTCCGGGGGCTGGCATCAGATTCGCAACTCAGGGAGTTCGCGGAGAGCCACGCCCGGCAGTCGTCCGAGCCGAGCTGTCTGCGAAGGAAACTGACATGCACGT
>JBGSIP010000710.1:0-1903 GCA_041742495.1 Planctomycetaceae bacterium | reverse complement strand
GGCGAAGGACCTGATCGCGGACCTCGATCAGGCGTTGAATTCGCTGTAAGCCGGGTGGCGTTCAAGGATCAACGACAGCCGGAACTGAGGCTTTGTTGGCCGACAGACGCCGACTCAGTCAATCTGGCACACAACCACAACGGGGCCTCTGGCGAATGCCGGGGGCCCCCTGTGTCTATTTTGGCCCTGCCAGTTGCGACCCGCCATGTTTTCACCGGGCGCGGTTTTCGCCTGCTGGGCCGGTCGGCGGGTTGCTTGCGAGCAGGCTATCCAATTCTTCACGGAACAGCCTTGCCCCTGGAGTTAGCCGGTGCTAATAATCGCCCGCACAAGTTAGCACATGCTAACACTTGCCCCCGTTTGGCGACTGCTGTGCGGCCAATTCCGCACAGCGAAACCTGTTTGGTTCCCCGCCTGTCTGACCCGAGGTCCACCATGTGCCCCTTGCCAAATCGTCGATCGGCCCGCGTCGCTCGATCGCCGGCCGCGTTCACACTGATTGAACTGCTGGTGGTGATCGCCATCATCGCGCTGCTGGTTGCCCTGCTGCTGCCCGCCGTCCAACAGGCGCGCGAGGCGGCCCGGCGTTCATCCTGCAAAAACAACCTCAAGCAGTTGGGACTGGCATTGCACAACTACCACGACACACACCGGGTACTTCCCCCGGGGTATGTGTCGTTCCACACCCGGAACGGGTCTGGTCCGGCCAACGCGCAGATCGACGCAACGACATGGGACGCCGCACCGGGCTGGAGCTGGTCCGCGCTGCTGCTGCCATTCCTGGAACAGGGTCCACTGTCGGACAGTCTGGACTTTCGTCTGCCCATCTGGGATGCCCGCCACGCCGTGGCCATCACGACGCGGTTGCCCGTCCACCTGTGCCCCAGCGTCAGCGGAGGCGACGATGCCTTCGAGGTGGTGGAACGTGACCCCGCCGACACGTTCCCTTTTGCGGAGATCCCCCTGACCATCGGTGGCCGCACCGTGCAACTGGGGCGCAGCCATTACGTGGCCAATCACGGACAGGAGGAATGCTGGGGGAATTGCCCGACGGGGGCCACGGCGGTCATCTTTGAAGACATTGAATCGGTCCCCCCGAATCTCACGACCGTCCCCGTCGCGGGGGATGTGTCACGCGTGGCGGATGGCCCGTTCTACAAGAACTCCCGGATTGCCTTTAAGGATGTGACCGATGGCCTGTCGTCGTCGATCTTTCTGGGAGAACATACGTCGTTGCTCAGCGACAAGACCTGGGTCGGCGTGGTGCCCGGCGCGTTTGTGCATCCGCGCATTGCGAGTCCGGAAAACGGTCAGGAAAGCGCCGCCACGCTGACGCTGGTGCATGCCGGTCCCGCCGGGGGAGAGCTGGACATCACGGGCTTCCCCATCATTCACCCGATCAACTTTCCGACTCGGCATGTCGGACAGATGTTTTCCGAGCACCGCGGCGGCGGACATGTCTGCCTGGGTGACGGAGCCGTGCGATTTCTGTCCGAAAACATGAATCTGTTCACCTTCGCGAAGCTTTCGAGCATCAACGAAGGCGAAACCATCGGGGAGTTTTGAACCATGTCGGACCGAAGTCCCCACTGGCTGCGTCAGCAAACTGGAGCGTGGCACCTGTGCGTGTGCCTGTGTTTGATCGCCGGTTTCTGCTGCGCCGGCTGTAGTGGCTATCCACAAGTGAGCGCTAAAACCTACGAACTGGCGACCGCGTGCTATTCCGCCTGCAACCTGCAGCAGCCGCAACGGCTGGAGTCAATCGCGACGCTGGTCAAGGAGGCGGAAGCGGCCGGCGAGATGACTGTTGACGAAGCCAAGCTGATCACCGGCATCCTCGACCGCGGGCGGGCGGAGGACTGGGCCGGTGCGCAGGCCGCGGCCAGAGCACTGATGGAGGTGC
>JBGSIP010000709.1:0-9414 GCA_041742495.1 Planctomycetaceae bacterium | reverse complement strand
GCGATCGCCGTCCGTGGCCTCCCATCCGTCGTCGCTGCCGACGGTGTCCCTCCGGGCCAGCGAGCCATCGCTGCGACATTCGTAGCGGCCGCTGCCTGTTGAGAGAATTTGTTCTCGCTTCATGCGGGGGTCGCGACGACCGCATTCGTGCTGGCCTCACTCAACAATTATCGTTGAAGCGATAGCCGGCAGGGTGCCCTGTGAACGATCACCGCATTCGCCCGCGGTGTCATACGTGATCTGACCCGATATGGGGCAATACTGGTCATACCAATTCAAAACCGGGTGCGAGGGGCTAAATTTTGGCCGATTTTCTTCGCACGGTCGTAAATCCCGCGAGTCACATGGCTTGAGTCCGCGGGCATCCAAAATCCACACGCTACGGCAAACGATTTGCATTCCCTACAGGTGGCGGTGCCACCGATGGCTTGGCACACTGGCTCTGTGCGGCCTGCTACGGGCCACCGGAAACGTTTGCCTGTCGACGTTTGTCCGCATCGGTGCTGATCGTCGCAGAAAACGTTGCGGTGTGAGCCGCATGCGGGTCGCCTGACGCCCGTGCTGTGACGGGATGCACCCGCCTGTGGCGCGACTGATTGCAGCAAGACTGACTGTTCGATCGCTGGCAATGCCTGATCGACTCCGATTCCCATCGTCACCGGGAGACTGCCTGTTTCGACAAGTGGGCTCCACGAAAGGGCACAGAGCGCGGGTATGTACATCCAACTGCTGAGTCTGCACGGTTTGATTCGCGGCCAGAATGTCGAAATGGGACGCGATGCCGATACCGGAGGCCAAGTTCGCTATGTCCTCGAACTGGCTCAGGCACTCGCCCGGCGGGACGATGTGCAACAGGTCGATCTCATCACCCGGCGGCTGAGGGATCGCCGCATCAGCGCGGACTACGCTGCTCACATTGAACCACTCTGCGACAAATGCCGTATTGTCCGGTTACCGGCCGGCGGCGGGAAGTATGTGCGTAAGGAACGGCTGTGGCCATTTCTGGACGAGTTTGTGGATCAACTGGTCGCGTTCACGCGCCGACAGGGTCGCCTGCCGCACTTTGTGCACGGCCATTATGCCGATGCCGGCTATGTGGCCCGTGAGGCTGCTTCGGTGTTCAACGTGCCGTTCATTTTTACTGGCCATTCACTGGGCAAGCCCAAACTGAACTATCTGCTCGAAGAGGGCTGGACTCGCGAAGAGGCCGCCAAGGAACTCGCGATCGACACCCGGATCCAGGTGGAGCAGGACTGCCTGCTGGCCGCGGATCTGGTGGTAACCAGCACCCGTCACGAACGCGATACACAGTATGCCGAGTATCACAAGGACCCGGCGCTTCCGTTTGCTGTGATTGCCCCGGGTACGAACCTCGATCGCTTTTTCCCGTATTACCAATATGACCTGGCGGCCCACGAGATTCCGGAGCAATTCAAACAGGCTCGCGTGCGGATGGTCAACAAGCTGTCACGGTTCTTCTTTCATGCTGACCGCCCGTTGATCCTCGCGTTATGTCGCCCTGACCGTCGCAAGAATATTCAGGCGCTCATCAAAGCGTACGGCGAATCGCAGGTGCTGCCCTCGATCGCCAATCTCGCCGTCTTTGCCGGGATTCGAGAAGACATCGAGACCATGCCGGACAACGAGCGGCAGGTGCTGACGGACATGCTGCTGCTGATGGATCGCTACGATCTGTACGGCAAGATGGCGGTTCCCAAGCAGCATGACTCGGAATTTGAAGTCCCGGAACTGTACCGACTGGCGGCGGCCAGTCGCGGTGTGTTCGTCAACCCGGCGTTTATTGAGCTGTTTGGTCTGACGGCGATTGAATCGTCCGCCACCGGCCTGCCGTTTGTGGCCACCAAAAATGGCGGACCCAGCGATATCGCCGAGTTGTGCCGCAGCGGCATGGTGGTCGACGTGAACAACCAGCAGGAACTCACGCAGGCACTCATCCAGCTACTCACCAGCCAGAGCGATTGGGACCAGGCATCGAGCAATGGCGTGAATCAGGTGCGAGAACATTATTCGTGGGATGCCCATGTGGAGACATTTCTGGAACATGTCAGCACCCTGACCGCACGGCACGATGCCAGCCGCAAGGCAGCTGGCAAGGAGACGTTTGTCTCACGACTAGCGACTGTGGAAGCGATCCTGATCACCGACATCGACAACACCCTGCTGGGAGACGACGAGTCCTTTGCGGAATTGATCAGCATGCTGCGTGCGCATCGCTCGCGGCTGGCGTTTGGAGTTGCGTCGGGACGTTCATTGGAGCTCATTCACGAAGTCCTCGCGGGAACTGGTATCGACGACATTGACGTCATCATCGGGTCCGTCGGCTGCGAGATCTATTACGGCAAGGAGGCCCGTCCCGACAAAGGCTGGGCCCGGCAACTGCGCGACAAATGGTATCCCGATCGCATTCGCAAAGCACTCGACGCACTGCCCTTCCTGCGACTGCAGTCAGAGCCGTTCACGCAGCGCGAATTCAAGATCAGCTATCACTTGGACAACAACCTCCCCTCCGAAGAGACTCTCCCGCTGATTCACCAGGCCATCAACGGCACGCGGTCTGCGTATTCGTTGATCTTTTCGCACGGCGCGTTTGTGGATGTGCTTCCCCATCGGGCATCCAAAGGCAAAGCGGTCCGCTTTCTGTCCCAGAAGTGGAATGTGCCGTTGCGGCGAATCGCCACGGCGGGTGATTCCGGCAACGATACGGACATGCTAACGGGCACGACCGCGGGGATTGTCGTAGCCAACCATGCTCCGGAGATTGAACATCTCAAGCAGTCCGGCAATCGGATCTTTTTTGCAAGCCGCACGCACGCCGGCGGCATTCTGGAGGGCTTGCAGCACTACGGCTGGTTGCCGCAACCGCCAGCGACCGCGCCTCAAGCCGCACGCGCGGGGTGATTCACGATGTCACCCGTTACGAGCCTGCACCAGGTGGCCTGGCGTTTGGTTCGACGATTCGCCCATACAGCTCAGGGCGTCGGTCGGCAAAGCGATCGATCTGATGCACGTTGGGAATGTGGACGATCCGCTTTTGCCGGGCGAGTTCAGGATCAATGTCGGCCAGCAGCGTTCCGGGGCGATCATCGGCGGGACCGGCGAGCAGTTTCCCCCGCGGATCGACGATGAGACTTTGCCCGATGTAGGGAACGCCCGCTTCGCTTCCCACGCGGTTGATCCCCGCGAAGTACACCGCATTTTCGATGGCGCGCGCGGGGACGAGATACTGCGGATTCACGCGTCCCCCCGGTGGCCAGTTCGTGGGCAGCACAATCAAGTCCGCGCCGGCCAAAGCCAGACTCCGCACGGGCTCGGGAAAGCCTGCGTCGTAGCAGATGAGGATGCCGATGCGGACCGGCCCCACGGCGTGTACGGTATAGGGCTCCTGGCCGGCAGTCACAAAGCGATCGACACCCAGGCAGGGGAGGTGCGTCTTGCGATATCGCGCCACGATGCCGTGCGGCCCCACGAGGACGGCTGTGTTGAACAGCGTCTCACCCTCCCGCTCCAGCAGGCCGAACACACAATGGAGCCCCCACTGGCGACAGGCAATTGCTACGGCATCGGTGGCGGGCCCGGACACCGTCTGGCTGGCGGCCAGCGCCTGCTCCCGGCTGCCAAAGCCATAACCAGAGATGACACACTCGGGAAAGATGGCGAGCGCTGCGCCGCTGGCAGCCGCTTCCGCCAGCCCGGTCACGACTCGCTGGCAATTGGCCAGTGGATCGGCAAAGTGCACGTCCCATTGAAAGCCCATCACGCGAAAGCTGCTCACCGCAGCATCTCCTCATTCGGCCCGGGCAACATGGGAGTCGCAATCTGTGGCACGTTGTCGATCGAACTCGATTTTTTCTCGACCAACCCCGCTTCATACAGCGACACATACGTCATCGCAGCCAGCAGCCCGTAGGTCACCACGTTGGCCGGAAAACTCTTGCCTGTGAATTTGATGGCACTTCCGGCGTACTTGTTCAGCTTCAGCCGAATGCCGCTCCACTGCACGGCGTACACTTCGTCCAGCAGCAAATGGGAAAAGAAGCCCGCCATGACCCCGATGGCCACCGACACACGGACTGGCAAAGAGCATTCCGCCAGCACCAGAAACGTCACTTCCCCGGCGATGATCATCGCGGGAATGCTATGAAACATGCCACGATGCACGGCGAACTTGTTGATCAGCCGCGTTCCGCCAAATCGCACAAGAAGATAAAAGAGCACAAACGCGAGGACAGTCGCTTCCGGCTCAAACCCGGCCAGCCAGACACTCAGCCGCCGCACCATCAGCACCGGCATGAGGGCCCCTAGAAACCCAAAGATCTCGCGGATCGGCTTGCCGGTATCCGAATCCAGATCGGGCAGAATTCCGCCGAGCGAAGTCAGCAGGCCGCCCAGGATCGACGCGGCCGGTCCGCAGCCGACGACGGTGTACGCCACTGCGGAGTAGCCGATGCCCAGCAGCGTGCTGACCCGCAGATGTGTCTGATATCCCGCCATCGTCGCATCCTTGCGATCCGCGTGTGGTGAACACTGGCACGGTCCGTACTGCAACAGCCCGCAGAGGGTGCCTCGTTCGCTACCACCACATCCGTTGTGCCCGTTGGTCCGCATGCGCTGCGGGCCTGACTTCGAGTAAAAAACTACCACGGTACGGCCCATTCCCGCCATTCCAGTTTCGCCGCTGGTGAAGGGCGGGAGGCTGTCCGGGGCCGTCGGGAGATTGGCAATTCGCCTGCGGGCAGCGCATAGTTACAGGGAATCCCTGCGGTCTTCCCCAGAGGTTGACGAACATCCCCTCCTCACTGCCCCCGTTACTACGAGAGGCGCCGCCATGCTGCGACCCTTGTTGACTTGCCTGCTGCTGTGCGTTGTGAATGCCACGCTCGCCCAATCCGCGGGCTCACCTCCCACGTCGCTGGTACTCCCAGGCGAAGTGATTGTTGACGATCGCCAAGGCCGTCCCGACGCTTCGTTCCGCACAGCCGTCCGCGGCGACTGGCAGTTCACCGACGGCGTGCTGCACTGCGAACATGACGACAAACTGTACAAACAGTTCAAGGACCACGGCCCCATCGTCAACTACCCGCACACGTATCGCGACCGGGTCGCGGAGGTTTCACTACGTGCGCACGATTGCCAGAACGTGGTCTTCACAATGGACGGTCAGGCGGGCCACGTGTTTCGGATTAAACTCTCTCCATCGGCAGCCGGAGTTGCGCTGGCGTGGGCCGAAGGACCGGAACCGCATGAGCCAATCATCCTCTCGCGAACTCTGCCCAAACTGAAGACCGACGAATGGACCACGCTGCGGGTGGAAGTGCTCGGTGAACACGTCCTGGTGCTAATCGATGGCGAGGTGGTCTGTCGAGCTCAGCATTCGGCCTTGGCCCGCGAAAAAACGCTCACAAAATACAGCTTCGCCTTTGGCTCACTGTCGGCACGCGATTTCCGCCTCATCGCCCCGGCTGCCAAACCTTGATCGCAGGCGGTTCACAATCAACAGTGCTGGGTGAACCGTCACTCGGTCGCACATTCCGGTCAAGATTGCCTTGTCACCGCGAAGTACCCCATCGACTTCGCGGGTTGCCTTCCGAACGACTCATTTCTGCAGGAGCTGACATCATGCTGCGGTCGAGCTTGTGGCTGGCTTTGATTTGCCTCGCGGTCCCCGCGCAGGCGCAGACCATTGTCTACGTGTCTATCGGCGGCGGAAACACAATCAATGTCTACGAGATCGACGAACAACACGGGCAGTTGAATTTGCGGCAACAGTTGGATGTCCCGGAAGGCCCTGGCCCGATTGCCTTCCACCCGACGCTCGACAAAGCCTACGTCGCGCTGGGGCAGGGGAATCAGGTGGGCCTGCTGGATATTGCCGCCAGCGGACAGCTCTCCCGCGTCGGTGCCATCGCCATGCCCGGCGAAAAGATTGCCACCTATCTGCACGTTGATCGCAGCGGCAAATTCCTGTTGTCGGCTTACTACACTGAAGGCCTGATCACGGTGGTCAAACTGGGGCCGCAGGGTGAACTGATTGACGCCCGTCATCAGGTCATTCAGTCCGACATCCGCGCGCACTCCATTCAGACGGATGAGTCAAATCGCTTTGCCTATTGCCCGCACACGGCACCGATCAATCGCATTGATCAGTTTCGGTTTGATGCCGAGCAGGGCCTGCTGACCGCCAATGACCCGCCGTACTTCCCCCAGCCGGCCGCTGACATTGGCCCGCGGCACTTCTGCTTTCACCCGGGCGAACCGCTGCTGTATGCGATCAACGAGAACGGCAGCTCCATGTCGTCGTATCAAGTTGACCAGCAGCGCGGCACCCTCTCACTGATCAACACGGTGTCGACTTTGCCCGCAGGATTCACCGAGAAGAACACCTGTGCCCATGTGGAACTGCATCCCAACGGCAAAGTGCTGTATGGCTCGAACCGCGGTCACGACTCGATCGCCGTGCTGAAGGTGAACCCGCAAACGGGCGAACTCTCCGCCGGCGATCACACTCCGTGCCCCGCCGTGCCCCGCTCGTTCCATCTGGTGGCAAAAGGCAAGTTTCTGGTGGTCGCCGGCCAAAAGGCCAACCAGCTGGCGGTGTACCGGGTGGATGCGGACACCGGAGCGCTGACCGAAACCCAGCGACTGGACGTTGGCAAAAACCCCAACTGGGTCGACTCGCGCGAGTAGTTGCGCTATCGGCAGTTGTTGTGATCTTGTGGCCTGCAACGTAACGGACAGTACGACAAGCTGTCCGTTACGACGCGGCGCGGAGCTGCATCTCTGCCGCATGCACGGACACAATCACAATGCCCAGCCGATCCGCCACGGTCTTGACTTCGGACTCGTCCAGGAAGATGGTCTTGTCAGCCTCCACGGCCAGCACGCGGCCACCAGCTTCGTGCATGGTTTGAATGGTCTTCAAGCCAATCGTGGGGACGTCGAACCGCATGTCCTGTTGCGGCTTGGCCACTTTGACCACCGTAAAACCGCCCCGGCGGGAGAGTTCTCCGGCCCGGACAATGGCCCGATCGGTCCCTTCAATGGCTTCCACGGCCAGCACCGCGGTGTCTTTGACGATGACCGTTTGTCCGACGTCCAGCCGGCCCATTTCCTTGGCGAGTTCCCAGCCAAAGCGGATGTCTTTCCACTGGGCTGGCGTCGGTTTGCGTTCGGTCAGGAATCCATGTGGCACGAGCAGCTCCGGGCAAAGGTCCAGCGCGGACTGGAATTGAATCTGATCACGCTCAAACTCACGGATCACCGCTAGCAACAGCGTGTCGTCCGTTTTGTTTTCACGGGCATAACTGAGCCACATGTGCAGCGTGCGCCAATCGGGTAGCAGCCGCCAGAAGCGGTTGGGACGAAAGATGACCGACTTCTCGATTTTGCCAGCCATCACGGCCTGTTTGATACTGCGATTGCGAAAGTGCCGGATGGCAGCCCCCAGCCGCGCCAGACCAATCCAGCGCACGGAGGCACAATGATCCAGCAGTTCTTCGCTCGCCATGCC
This sequence comes from Planctomycetaceae bacterium, assembly GCA_041742495.1. Lineage (GTDB taxonomy): Bacteria > Planctomycetota > Planctomycetia > Planctomycetales > Planctomycetaceae > JBGSIP01. The sequence continues at coordinate 1,886 of JBGSIP010000709.1, read as the reverse complement.
CATCACGGCCGCGCAATGCACTTCGATCCCGGCCTGCCGAGCCTGTTGGGCAAAGTACACTGGAAAACGTCCCGCACCGGCCAAGAGGCCGATTCGTCGCGCATGGAAGGGGATGGAGATCAATTCGGACGTGCTCATGATCGATCGTCGGTTGTCAGGCACACACGGGTGTGGTCCGGTCCAGTCTCGCGGTCACTCAGACGGTCAGCAGCGAGTGGCTGCCGCGGCACTTCTATCATTCTGTAGCGGATCGCCGGGTGCCACAGGCTCTGCCAGTGTTGTTCACCCGGTGTGTAGTTCGGCACAGGCGAAGCCAGTGGCACCCGTGATGCAGGCAAGTTCTGGTTGTTAACCGGCGGCGGCGGCGCGTCCATTGGGCAGTGCGGTTCATCCCGCGAGGCGTTCCGGGTCCATGAGGCTGTCGCCGGAAAACAGTCGCAACGCCGCCTGCAATTCTTCAATCTGATGTTCCGCCTGTCGCAGCCGCTGTCGCATTTCGGGCAGCTTGCTCATGGCCATCAAGACGCGTCGCTGTTCGCTTTCAGGACCAGCGGGAGTGCCGATGTGCGTTTCGCCCGCGGGGACGTCGCGATGCACGCCAGCCCGCGCTGCACACGAGGCCCCCTGGCCGATTTTCAGGTGATCGGCAATGCCCGCCTGACCGCCAAACCGAGCGTAGTCACCCGTGGTGACCGAACCAGCCAGGCCCACCTGCGACGCCAGAATGTTGTGCTCACCCAGCCGACAGTTGTGGGCCACCATGACCAGATTGTCGATCTTGGTCCCCGTGCCGACCCGCGTGGTGCCCAGAAAGGCCCGATCAATCGTGGTCCCGGCGCCAATTTCCACATCGTCGCCCAATTCCACGCAGCCAATGTGATCGAGCTTTTCGTAGCGTCCGCCGGCAAAGCGAAAGCCAAATCCGTCAGCCCCCAGCACGGCGTGAGCGTGCACAATGCAGCGACGCCCCACACTGGTGTCCGCATACAGCACGGCATGCGGATAGATGGTGCAATCCTCACCCAGGCGGCAGCGGCTGCCGATCACCACGCCCGGGTAGATACAGCAGCGATCACCAATTTCGCAGCCCGCTTCGATCACGGTGTACGCGCCAATCGATACGTCGCGGCCCACCTTGACAGACGGGTCAATGCAGGCGGTCGGATGGATACCCGCTGGCTGTGACACCCGGGCCGGGCGGGTCTGGCGAAGGCAGGACAAAAACGTCGCGAGCGGATCTTCCACTACAATCAGGCAGCCATGCACGTGTTCGGCTGCCGCCACCGCCGCTTCGGGAATCAGCACGACGGCGGAAGCTCGCTGCGACAACAGAGCCAGACTGCGGCGATCCGCGGCAAATGTCAGGTCGCCAGACACGGCTTCATCAATCGGGCAGACTCCGGTGACCGGGCGATTCCCATCCCCCACGAGTCGACCGCCGAGTTCTCTGGCCAGCACGTTGGCTGAGCGCGCGATCCAGGTAGTGTCCGACATTGGCCCCGCATCCTTTCGGGTGTGAACAATCGCGCCACTGGCCACATTTCGGGATCAGTAGCACCCCGCCCGCCAGTCGCGCCGGGCACTCCGTGCCCTTCAAGGTTCTAGTCCATTCGGTCGGGCCGCGGCAAGATGGGATCACTGACCGCCCGCGGGCGTGCAGGATTGCCCACCGCGATCGCTCAGAGCCGCAGAATCGCGCCTTGCGATCGCTCCACCCCCTCGCTACCTCTGATCGCAACTCAGAGTTACGATATCCCAGCGAGTCACCTGTGGCCTCCGCCAGTTCCGGCGGGGTCCGCGTGAACATCATTGTCACAAGCGATTCACTCAACTTGAGGACTGCCGGCGTGAGCAGAGTGCGGGGAATACGCGGAGCCACCACCGTG
>JBGSIP010000708.1:0-3115 GCA_041742495.1 Planctomycetaceae bacterium | reverse complement strand
CAGCCTCTGTGACAGGACTCCCTCACCTTCGGGGAACCTGACGCGTTTTCTGGGCTATCGCGGATAAACTCTTAGATTTGAGCCGGTGCGAATCGCAGCCGGCCAAGACAGCGGGAAGCCAGGCAGCCCGCTCGAGCCGCGCACGGCGAGACCGGGTGAGCGAGTCGTCTGTCGCTCACCCAGGGCCCCGTTCCGGTTGTCCGCCGACACGTTGTCGACCAGTGCAGCCCAGTCTCCTAAAACTCGCCCAGCGGGTTTCCGTCTTTGCGATTCAGGAGGTTGCTGAACGTGGACGAGTAGAAATTGAAGCGGTTCGGCTTGTTGATGTGCTGAATATTCTGCGACACAAACCGCACCGAGCCATCAGCCAGCAGAAACTGACTGCCGCCCGCATGCAGGCTGCTGTACCCATATTGGCACTCCGCAGTGACACCCGCACCGGCAGGCGAATTGATGACGGCTCCACCATTTGCCAGAGTGCCTGCCAAACGCAGCGAATTGTTGGCATTGTTGCCTTCCCACGTCCCGAACACGTTTCCGGCATTGCACTCAAGCAGCGATCCATTTGCGTTCAGTTCCCAACACCTCTCGCCAAGCAGCACGGTGTTGCTCAGGCCATCCGTGATATCGCTGAATCGGCAGTTGGAGTCCTCGGTGAAGATGGCGCCGGCCTTCTCGTCGGTACCGATGAGCGAATAAACGAACCAACTGTTGACGTTGGCGTTCTGCGAACAGGCACCATTGTTGGCCACGTAGTTGGACGTCGCACAGGCCACCTGCCGGGAGCCCGTAATGCCGACGTTGTGCTTGCGCAGCTTGTTCCGCTCGTTGATAGCGGGAGCCGTGTCGGACGGACAGCGGTACGATTGAATGGGCTGTGTCACAAGTACAGACAGCGCCGGATACTGTTCGACGTCGATGACCTCATCCAAAGACAGCTTGCCCACTTGCAGTGAATCGTACAGCGGGCCTTGCTCCATCATCGGCAGGATGTAGGCACCCCACCCCCACGGGGAGGAGTTATTGGGGTCCTGCGCCACACGATCCGGCCACTGTTCAACGTGTCCCGGCGGCAGCACCCGATACGTGTCGTGGTAATTGTGCAGCGCCAGCCCCATCTGCTTCAGGTTGTTCTTGCACGACGACCGCCGGGCAGCTTCTCGGGCCTGTTGAACCGCAGGGAGTAGCAACGCGACCAGAATGGCAATGATCGCAATCACGACCAGCAACTCAATCAACGTGAATCCTCGAGTCTTGACTCTCCATGGCATAGCGCACCATCTTTCCAATTCGAGGCCGGGCGAGGCATGGTCCAGATTCCTGCCATCCATGCTGCACCAAGCTTGTAAGAAAACTCAATTAAACAAAACGGCAACTGTTTCCGCGTTACCACGGTGGAGGAGTTGTCCGTCAGAACGCGCAAAGTGTCAGCATTTTTTTCGCGGCTGCCTGAGAATGCTTGACACTCGCCCGCCGCCATCTGTGCTTTTGTGCCCAGACACACAGGGATTGAACGCATTGATTTCGTGACACTTGGACGTCTGCCGTGGACACAATGATATAGATGCCCCATCCATCCTTCAGCCCCTTGTGCCAAGGTCTGCCGATGTACGCTCGTCCGTGGATGCTTCCCTCCTGCTCGCGCTGCTTGCTGATCATCACGCTGTTCTCAGCGGGCTGTTCAGCAAACCGGGACGGCCTACCTGAGTTGGGCGAAGTCACGGGCACGGTGACGCTCAATGGAAGCCCCCTCCCGAAAGCCGTTGTGGAGTTTGTCCCGGAGTTCCCGGGACGCACTGCTTCCGGACAAACCGATTCGGCAGGCGCTTACCGACTGTCGTACACGTCCAGCGTCACTGGTGCCGAACCGGGCGCATATCAGGTCAAAATTTCCACCGTTCAGTTGACACGTGAATACGACGAGAAGGGCAACGAAATCCCTTTCCAGGATCCGCTGCCTGCCAAATATCACCAGAACAGTGAGTTGCGGGCCAATGTCACGACTGGGAAGAATGAGTTGAATTTCGAACTGAAGTCGAAATGATCGTTGTGCGTCGATCGAGAGAAGGTTTCCAGAGCGTCGCAAGCCCGCGGTCCAACGCAAGTTCTGGCGGCACACCGTAGGAACCGCCACAACCGGGAAGTGAAGTGTCATGGTCCCTAGGACTCAGGACGGCGTCGACCGCAGCCGCGATTTCGCCCTGCTCCTCACATCACACCAATTGTCTATCCACGCGTACATTTACGCCTCACTGGGACAATACAACGCCGCGCAGGATGTCTTGCAGCAGACAAACCTGCGCCTCTGGGAAAACGCGAGCCGCTACCGCTTTGAGGAACCGTTCCTGCCGTGGGCCTTTACGCTGGCCCGGTTCGAGATTCTCTCCTACTTTCGCGATCACCAGCGCGACCGACTGGTCTTCAACGAAGACCTCGCCATCGCCATGTCCAAATCGGCGGAGTCGGCCACCGCAGAGATCTCCTCCCGGCAGGCCGCGCTGAGAGACTGCCTCAGTCGCATGGGTCACTCCCAACGCGAAGTTTTGCGGCAGCGCTATGTTGAAGAACGCAGTCTGGACCAGTTATCGCGACACTCCGGTCGCTCGGTCGACGGAATCAAGTCACTCCTCAGGCGGCTGCGAATGGCACTGCGAAGTTGCATCGAGATCCAGGTCAGTCGTTCCTGAACTCCACGCTGCCTGTTGAAAGGTTGTTTCTGTGCCTGCGTCTGCCGAACATCTCCTGGACCTGCTGGTCGCGGTCGAATCTGGCCAGGCTACCGAGGAAGAATGCGCGGCCTTGCACGCCATGCTGTTCGCCGATTCTGGGACGAGAGACCTGGCAGCGACGCTGCTGATCGATGAATTGCTGTTGCGCAGTGAACTGCAATTTCAATCGGCTGTCGATTTGTATGCGCCCGCCCACCAGCCGAGAATGGAGCTGGAGTTTGATGGCCTCACCTCGTCCGCCAGTCTCTGCACGATCGACGCTTCTACGACCGCGGCACCGAAACGACGACTCTTACGCTTGCTGCTGGCAGCCCTGTCCGGATTGACACTCCTGGTGCTGGCCAGCTGGTACTGGAGACCCGCCGGCGGGGAACCACCTCTTCTGG
>JBGSIP010000707.1:0-3042 GCA_041742495.1 Planctomycetaceae bacterium | reverse complement strand
CAAGATGCCCGATGGGACGCAACTGACGATTCGCGTCGATCTGGCCCGCGCCATCGACGATCCAAAGGAACGCATTCGCATTCAGCCGGACGACGTCGTGATGCTGAACTTCAAGCCGGGTGAAGGGACGTTCAATACCATCCTCAACACCGTCGGCATCAGTGCTCTGATCTCACAGTAAGCAATGCTGTCCAGTCGCGAGCGATTGCGGTCGGCACGTCGGCGATAACCGAAGCAGCAATTCACACCGCCGGGTGGATCACAGTGATCGACCTGGCGGTGTGTCTGTTTGGCGATTTGCGAATTGAACTTGCTGTGGCTGGTAACGCGGTCTTGACGCCACGGCGGAATCACTCTTTGTCTAACTGATCGAGAATCGCTGCCAGCGATGCGGTTCCGGCGGTCAGTTGTTGACGGACCCGGCTGACTTCCGTTGTGGCGGCCGACCGCAAGCGGACACCCGTCACGACAGGGCTGGCCGGGTAGAGACCGGCAAACGTGAAGTCATCAAAACGGATCGTGGCGGTGACACTGGGTTCGGCCCCCGCGGCAGAATCATCGAGAATCAGCCGGTGAAGCTTGCTGCGGCTTTCGCTGGTGGAATAACAACGCAGGTCGGGCTTGGCGATCCCCGTTCCCAGATTTCGGACCAGCAGCAGTTCGTAGTCACGCACCGCGCGAGCAATGCCTTCCGTGGTTTCGTCGCGGGTGAACGCAAACCCGATCACCAGCACGGGGATACCCGTTGCCGAGCCGTCGGCTGGAGGCGTCACCTCTCCCAGGACCCGCAGCTCTTGCAGCGCCTGCACGATCATGGATTCGGCCGCGATTGTCTGGGCCGCTTTCTTGCGATTGTAGAAGGCGGCGGTCAGCGGGGCGACGACGCGTGTCGGGTGGGCCGTTTGCTCGGTCAACATGGGCTGAATCGAAAGCAGGTGGTCGTTCAGGTAGCTTTTGATGGCCGAGCGGGTCAACGAGGGCAAGTCGGCTTCGGCATTGCGATCCACGGCCAGACCGATGGCAAAAGCGGGCACGCGACGTGAGAGACGATCGGCAGATTTGAAGGGCATCGTCGTATCAATCACCGACTCCCCGGCTGCCAGCAAGTGCGCGGCCGACGCGGAGGCTTTGAACGCGGCTTCCAGCTCTGGCAGGTCCCAGGGAATGCCGGCCAGTTGCGGCAGATCGGCGGTCGTCTCCACCGACATCTGCAAATCTTCCTGCGTCACCGGAGCCCCCTGTGCCGGGGTGACCGCGGTTGATTCACCAGACTCCGCCTGGTCGTCTGCAGGCGACGGGGCGAACAGTTCCGGAAAGCGACGATAGTCGCCGGCGAACTTGCGATTGGAAACAGCCATCACGATGGACGTGATGAGGACCAGCGCCGCAACCACGGCAAACAGTCGATGTACCCACATAAAAGACAACCTGCTCTCTAGTCTTCGTCCCGCATTGTTAACAGAGTCTGGCTGCGGCCCTGCCAGCCGGTCAGCGTCCATCCACAATTGTCGCTCGTGTCGTCTGACAGTTCGACCGGCGTCAGGTGGTGACACGGTTTCTGCGTGGCACGGGCGATTTTGCCGTGCTGCCACGCAAGGCTGCTCGGCGCAAGCTGACACATTGTCAGCACCGAGACAACCTGAGAGTCATCTTCACACCGTGGCCCCCACTGCCAACTGGCCAACCAACCCATTCGCCCCAGGGAGTCGCAGACGCACTGTCGCGAGAGGTCGACTTCGATCCGCCGTGCCGGGAGGTCAAAGCCGCTGCCACACGCTTTGACGAATGCCTCTTTGGCAGTCCAGATGAACAACAATCGCGCAAGGTCGTCAGGCGTGCCGTGCTGGATGTCCGCACGCTCCCGCTCGGTGAAACAACTGGCAGTCAATGCGGCGGGGAACCGCAATGAGTCGGCGGTCTCCCAGTCGAGCCCCAGTTGCAAGCGCCCTGTGGAGATCACGATGCCCAATTGTTCGCCGCAGTGGGTGACGCTGAATACTGCGCGGGCATGACCGGCGACACTCGCCACGGACATTTGGCCCGGTGGTCGCGACCAGGTAATGTCGCGGGCTGGTACCTGCAGGGCGACTGCCAGGGCCGACCTCACGGCGACCTGCTGACACTGAAACAGTCGCCGGCGATGTGTCGAGCGTAAGCGTTCGCTGCGCGTCATCAACTCCGCTGGCCAGGTCCACGCGTGGAACAACTCGAGCGCTGCGAACATCGTCTGCAATTTCCCACGAATCAGCAGCCATGCCGAATCCGGACTGGCTACGTGCATTTGCGGGAGAGATGGGAAGGGGGACGGGGCCGAAGACATGTCAGGAGTCCCCTGCTGAGCGCGTTGACACGGCCGTGAGTGATCTCAGCAGGTCCGCCACGTGGTGCAGGAAGGCTGTGGAGTCCGCTTCCGCCAGTCGGTTGGCATCACTGCGCAAACCGAGTGACAACCTGGTCCGGGTTTCACAGGCTGCCAGACTTAGCGGGACGCCCGGCAGGCGTGGACCAAAGCCGGTGATGGTCGAAAGTGTCAGTTCCCCGACCTGCGGATTGGTATCGGCATGGCGAAACTTGTAGCGGGTCGCGCGAGTGGTATCGCCCAGGCAGGTAAATTGCAGCGACGGCCGAAACAACCGCGACGCGTGCAGCCAGCGGATAAACCTTGGGCTTGCCGGGCAAGCCTGCATGCCGCGAACAGCCTCCACGGCCACGTTTTGCCGCTTGATGTAGTCCATTTCCGCGGCCATAGAATCGAGCAGTTGGCCAAAGTCAGCGCAGTCACGATAGCGGCGACGCAGAAACAGTAGTCCGATGCGATTGGCGGCTGGCATCCGCAGATCGGAGGGACGACGCACATCGGCAGGCAACAGCAGCGTGACCCAACGGGACGCTGGTTGACCGGGAAATGCCCGCCGATAGGCCACCATCGCCGCCGCGGTGATGGCGTCATTCATCGTCATCCGCCGCGCAGCCAGTGCGGCCCGCAACGACTCGGCTTCGGTCTCCGAAAAGTGCACGGACTCCAGTCGCTCGCCGCGCGAT
>JBGSIP010000706.1:0-6728 GCA_041742495.1 Planctomycetaceae bacterium | reverse complement strand
GCCGCGCTGGCGCGCGGCCGAACGGTGCTGCTGGAAAAGCCAATGGCCACCAGTCTGGCGGACTGCCGCGCAATTGTGGTGGCCGCCGAGCAGGGGCCCGGGCGTGGGAAACTGGCGGTTGGCCACGAGTTTCGGCTGTCGTCTCAATGGGGGGAAGTCCAACGAATCATTGCTGCAGGGACGATTGGCGAACCGCAGTACGTGCTCGTCGAATTGTCTCGCAAGCCGTATCGTCTGGGGGCGGGGGGCTGGAGATATGACCCAGCGCGGGTCGGCAGTTGGGTACTGGAAGAGCCAATCCATTTCTTTGATCTGGCACGCTGGTACTTGTCGGGCAGCGGTCAGCCCCACGAACTGGTGGCCTATGGCAACTCTCGCGATTCCTCACGGCCGGGGCTGTTCGACAATTTCAGCGCGATGTTTCGCTATGCCAACGGCAGCTATGCCGTCGTCTCGCAGACGCTGGCGGCGTTCGAGCATCACCAGACCGTCAAGGTGAGCGGCACGCGCGGTGCCATCTGGGCCGGTTGGAGCGGGGCCCTGGATCGCACACTGGAGCCCACTGCGTTTTTGAAAGTCTTCGACGGAGTGACACTGACCAACCTCCCCTTGGCCATGGCCAGCGGAGAAGTATTTGAACTGCGGGCAGAAATCGAAGCCTGCGTGCGGATGGTCCGCGATGGGGCCCCTCCCCCGGCGTCCGCGCGCGACGGATTGTGGTCGGCAGGGCTGTGCCTGCTGGCCGAGGACTCCATTCGTCGAGGGACTCCGATTCGATTCGATAGCGACCTGCAGCCGTTGACCTGACTGCCGCCACGATCGTTGGTCACGCCGGCCCACCCCATTCGACAACGCGAAAGTGACTTACCATGTCCGCACCTGCTCCGTCCCCCTGGTACGCGAGTGTGACGCGCTACCAGTGGCTGGTGCTGACCGTGGCGTCGCTGGGCTGGGTGTTCGATGCCTTTGAGGGACAACTCTACAACCTCACGCGGGCCGACATGCTTCCGGACGTGCTGAAGGTGGCTCCGGATGACCCGCAGGTGAAGCTGTGGGGCGAGCGGTTCTTGGGCATCTTTCTGATTGGCGGCACCGTGGGCGGGTGGCTGTTCAGTTCGCTGGCAGATCGCTGGGGTCGCAATCCGGTGATGGCGATCACCATCCTGTTTTATTCGTTGTTTGCCGGCGCCACCGCACTGGCAACCGAAGTCTGGCAGATTGGCGTGCTGCGATTTCTTGTGGCGATGGGAGTCGGCGGAGAGTGGGCTGTGGGGGCCGCGCTGATTGCCGAAGTCTTCCCGCGCGAAGCCCGCGAACGGGCCGGCGGGATTTTTCATGCCACGAGTGTGGCAGGGCTCTGGCTGGCGGCGGCAGTTGGCTTGTGGGTGGGCTCGGAATGGCGACTGGCGTATCTGGTCGGAGTTGCGCCCGCCATCCTCGTACTTTGGGTCCGGCTGAGCATTCGCGAACCGGAAGCCTGGGAACAAGCGCGCCGGCAACGGCCCAAACAACTCGGAAGCTATCGCGAACTGCTGGGGCATTCCGTCTGGCGACCAAGGGCCGTGGGCGGCGCGTTGCTGGCGATGGTCGGATTGGCCACCTTCTGGGGAGTCGTCGTGGCGGGGCAGGATCTGGCCGCCCAATTGCTCAAACAACTCGGTGATCCGGATTGGGCCGGCAAATCGAAGATTGCGTTTGGATTTGTGCAGACTGCGGGAGCGGGTGTGGGCATGCTGGCGTTTGGCCCGCTGGCAGCGCGGTGGGGCAGCAAACGCACGTTTGTGGTCATGCACCTGATGGCGCTGCTGCTGACACCAGCGGTCTGCTGGTTGCCGTCACGCTTTGGCAGCTACGGACTGCTGCTGGTCCTGTTGCCCGTGTTCGCGTTCTTTGCCCAGGGCATTCACGCTGGCTACGCCGTGTATTTCCCGACGCTGTTTCCGACACACCTCAGAGCCACCGGGGCGGGCTTCTGTTTTAACACGGGGCGCATTTTGGCGGCCCCGGTACTGATTTGGGTCTCGGCCTGGATGAAGGCCGAGTTCGACCTGCGGCTGGCGATCACCCTGCTGGGGAGCCTGTTTCTGCTGGGGCTCGTGTTCTTGATCTGGCTGCCCGAAACCACCGGCCGCGACTTACCCGAAGCCTGAGCAGGTGCGCGGTGCCATGGGCCGCAAGGACGCTCTGCAGAGCTGATTCCGCAGAGCGTGCGCTGCGGCTGCTGGTACGCAACGCAGATGCTGCCGCAATCAGCGAATCAAAATGTCGAGCCGACCTGCTGCGGCAGTCCGATGGGCGGGAGCAGAGGTCTCTTCAAACAGCTTGGCAAAGCTGCGAATGTTGACGTTGTGATCGTCCCGGCCGAACAGCGGCATGCTTTCGAGCGACTGGTCGGCGGACATTCCGCGGAAGACCATGTCATAGATCGCCAGCGATTTCGCGGTCCGGGTCACGCCGTGCTGGCAGTGCACCAGGACGGGGTAGTTGTCCGGATTCGAGAACAGATCGACGTGCTGTTGAATCAGCGGGTCGCCCGGGTCGATTTCGAACGGCATGGGGAGCTCGATGAGGCGGGCTCCGGCGCTGGTGACTGCTTCGCGTTCTGCATCCCAGCGGGCCTCGCCCATCTCGCCCGGCTGGCACAGGTTGACGACGGAGCGAATCTGGTAGCGTTCGATTTGTTCAGCAATGACGTCGGCATCCATCCACGCGGACCGGTAGACCATACCGGGATCGTGTGCCGCCCAGTGTTTGTAGCGGTGATGCTGGCGATACCAGAATCCGCCGCCGGCGACCGCGATCAGCAGGGCGCCAATCAGTGCGCCGTGGAATGTCCGTCGTTGCATCCGTTCGCTTCCCTGCGAATTTTTTGGTGGAAACAGTGGGGCGCGGATCTCAGAGGGGGGAAATGTGAGATCCGCGCCCGCGCCGTTCAAAAGTAAGTTCCTTGGGGGGGAACCAACTCGGTTGTTGCCGCTGCCGAAAGAACCCGGCTGGATGGAGTTCTTTGCCCGTGGGGAACGGGCTCAGCCACAACAGGAGGGACCCGGGTTGTAGTCCGCCCCACCGCTGTTCCCCGACCCGCATTCGACCACAGGGGGCCGTTCTGAAACAATTGCAAGTTGCCGCCGGAACTGGCAGAACAAAGGGCCTGCGAGCAACCGCCAGCAGTGTTAATCGATTCCGCTGACGGCAGGACGGCGTCCGACGGCCGCGTGAATCGTGAGAAATCGCCGCAGGGGCCAGCGTCAACTGGAGAATCCGGGAGGCTTGGGAGAAGATACCGTGGTCAGGCGGTGTATCCCGGAGAGTTGGTGATTTCAGGAGGTGCATGATGAGTTGGCGAATCGGTCTGCTGACAGTGGTGGTGATGGCGGCACAGGGCAGCATGGCCCATGCGGACTGGCGTCCGTGCGGTCCGGGGAACAGTTGCGGCGGGAATCGCCTGATTCGGCAGGGGTTCTTTGGGGCGGACTTCCGCTCGGCGTGTGCCCAGCACGACGCCTGCTACGCGGCTGGAGGCAATCGCAAGGCCTGCGATGTTCAATTCCGGAACAACATGTACGCGGCATGTGCCTGCTCGGATAACCCGGCCCGCTGCCAGCGGAAGGCCAACCACTATTATCGCGCAGCCCGGTTGTTTGGCGGACTGTTTTAGAGGCGGAACGTCTTGAAAGCCCTGCCACCCATTTGGCGGGTGGCAGGGCTTTGGCGGGTGACTCACGAACGCCATTCGCGCCCACCGGGCGTCCGTTCCAGCGCCGCCCATTGGCGTACAGCAAAGTATGTGACCGTTCCCAAGGTCAGGCCAATCATGGCCAGGGCGGATAACACGCCAATCAGTTCTGGCCCAGCCTGTCCACGATTGGGCACTTCGATGGCGAGGAGAGGGCCAACCAAACCGGTGGCCAAGACCACACTCATCACGGGGACGACAAGCCAGTCAGGCCGAATCGTCACCAGCAGCATAATGACTGGGATCCCGACGAGGACGAGGTCAGCACAGAGCACCCCGGCGATGGCCTGATCCTTCGGCGATATCGGCGTGACGCCCAAAGACCAAATCAACCCGACCACCACGACGACGGGTACCACCACACTGGGGATGACATAAGCCAGCGTGAGCTTGCGAATTGCGCCGCGCGACAGTGGCAGCGTGAATTCTGTGGTGGCCAGCGCCATCCTATCACGTACGCGCAGATATGTTCGCCCCAGGAAATACAGAAGACTGTATCCCACAACGCCCTTTGTGATCTCCAACGCGACGTGACTGAACTCAGGGAACGCGCCTGTCAGCCTGGTCACCAAAGCCGCGAGCCACAGCGCGGTCGCAAGGCCCCACTGCGCCGGCGGTATTCGGCCCATCTGCGAGTACACACATTTCCACCGCCGAAACTGCTGCCAGCGGGACAGCGAGTGACCATGCGACAGGTGTTCAAAACGACGATCGATGACTGGCTTGCTGACGTCACCGGTCCGAGCTTCCGCAGCGATCGCATGGCGGTGGTGGAACGGAAGTGATTCGCGGCCGTCTGCTTTCAAAGTGGCATGAAGTCTGGACAGTTGCTGAAGAGTTTTACGCACGAGGACCAGCTCTGCGGCCAACAACAGGCAAGCCAGCACAAGGTAGTCACCTTGCAGAAACTGCTCCAAGTGAACCAGCGGCCTTGCTTCGCTGAAAAGCAGCGGCAATGCTAGCGTCACTACGAAAACGGTGACGATCACCATGTCCAAAGTCGAGTGCAGGCTGGCCAGCCTGCGCGACAGGGGTAGCCTGTTGATGCCGAACGCGACTGACAGGAGCATCAGCACGGCCAGTGGCAGCGGATGGCCACCCCGTTGACCGCCGAGGGTGCCCGCGATGAGCAATACGGGCAGACACCACAGTGCCGTCACCGTGCAAACCGCAAACGCGTAACGAGGTGTCGTCGCGGCAGCAGCGACAGACAAGACTTCTCCCGCGTGCTGGCTGACGGTTAGGCACCAGACCGCACACACGAAGAAACTGACGGCAATGAACAACCACTGCCGCATATCGATCACCGTCGGATAGAACCAGCCGGCCGGGAAGCGCGCCCGCAACAGATCAATCGCCGCAGGGGCTCCATACGTCTTTCCATCGGGAGAGATGGTCATCACGGAGTCGGGCAGATAGATGTTGCACCGGCGAGACAACTGGCCCAGTGCTTCGATTCCCGACTGCCCGCAGACCCCCGCAGCTAGCGGTACACTCAATGGAGCCGCGTGCGGGTAGAGCGTCGTGTGCAACCGCAGGTGCTTCAGTGCGGGAAGCTCATTCAGGACCACCATCTCGGCATCATTGACCCACAGGCAATCGGCGAGGTCGAGCGTATTCACCCTCGGCAAAGGTGGAATGCTCACAGGCTGCTCAGTTGACGTTTTGCAACCTCTCAATTCCAACGTCTGAAGCTGCGGCGACGACAGGAGCGGCCACAAGCAGTTTTGTTCGAGCAAAGAATCTTGAATGCGTAGCGTGGTCAAAGATCTAACCTGAGCGAGGCTGCGCCCCAATCGCTCGGTCATGCGAAAAGACATGCCTGGATCGGCAGCGCGAATGCCCAAGTGTAGCGTCGTCAAGTCATCGCACGCCGCCAGCTTGTCAATGACTTGGCAGAGCCAGGCGTTAGCCTTGTCGGAGAGGTCCGCGAGCAGGACTTCGGTGACTTGTTCCGGCCCCACAAAGGCTTGCTCGGCGAGCACACGGCGTTGATTCAGATAGGCCATACCCAAGTCGAGCTTCGACGGGGGTTGCCATTCGGTCGTTCCGGCGAGCCACGCGGTGAACCGCTCTGCAGTGGGGGCTTCGAGAATCTCGATACTGCCCAGTATGGGCCCGGCGAACATTTCACGGGGACCAACGGGAACAATCAGTTCTTTCATTCTGCTCATCGCGGCGATGAACAGCATGCCAATAATGGCGATTGACCCCAAGGCAATCCACAACGACTTCCGTCGCAGGAGCATGCCATTGACGGCCAGCAGGCGTCTGCCAAACGACGTGTTAGCCATGGTGGAGCTCCATGAAGATTTCTTCGAGATTCAGGTCTTCGATGGTCACGCGGGCCTGCCAGTCCTGTTCGATCGCAGCGACCGTGGCTGGCGAAACGTCGGCCAACGTCAACTGGGCATCACGCCCGCTGATGCGCAGATTGACAGCGCCCTGCACCGCAAACGTCCTCGGCAAGTCCGCCGCGGCGAGCACGCGCAGCCGTTTGTAGCGATCCTTGATGGCGTCGAGTTCGTCGAAGCAGGAAATGCGGCCGTCTTTCAGCAGCGCTACATGAGACACGACCCGCTCAAGGTCGGAGAGGATATGCGTGGAGAACAGCACGCTGCGTGAGCCGTCAGCTACATACTCGATCAGCAACTCCAGAAACTGGCGGCGGGCCACTGGATCGAGGTTGGAGACGGGCTCGTCAAGAATGAGCAGTTCCGGCCAATGTCCCATCGCCAGCACCAGCGCCAGTTTCTGCAGTTCTCCGCCCGATAGTTTGCTGACCTTCTGGCTCGTATTCAGTTGCCACATCGTTACCAACTGCGCGACGCGATCCTGATCCCACGTGTCGTAGAACGCGCCGAAATATTGCGTGACCTGCCCGACGGTCATCCACGGATACAGCCGAATTTCCTGCGGAACAAAGCCAAGTCGACTCTTGCCCTGCGCAGAGAGAGCGACCGGCCGCTCGTTGAGAATGCAGATCTCCCCC
>JBGSIP010000705.1:0-1888 GCA_041742495.1 Planctomycetaceae bacterium | reverse complement strand
ACCCGCTGCCGCCGCGGCGCGCGAGCAACTCGAAGCCACTTATCAGTCCGGGGCCGCCAAGGGTCCCGTGGAAATTCCCCGCGACGACGACCTCGACGCGGCTATGCAGTCTGCCATTGATCAGGCCATGTCTGGCGGGGCGGCTCCCATGCCTTCCACGCAGGCCATCGGCGGCAGCGCCACATTGCGCGATGCATCCGACCTCAAGTCGGGCATGCGGCTCTCGGGCAAAGTCGAATCCAACAGCGGCGAAAACCTGATCATCGAACTGGGCATTCGCGAATCCGGGCTACTCCCCACCAATCAGTTCGCTCCAGACAACCTGCCGGAAATTGGCGCAGTGATCGAAGTCATGGTCGACTCGTTCAACGCCGCCGAAGGCCTGGTGCTCCTGCACCGCCCCACCACCGCCAAGAAGGTGTCCGGCGACTGGGATGCCGTTCACGTCGATCAAGTGGTCGAGTGCATGGTCACCAAGACCAACAAAGGGGGCCTCGATGTGACGGTCGGCGGCTTGCGCGGTTTCGTCCCCGCGTCGCAGGCGTCGATTGGCTTTGTCCAGAATCTCGATCAGTTTGTCGGGAAGAAGCTCAAGGCCAAGGTCACCGAAGTCAACGCCGCCCGTCGCCGCCTGGTGCTGTCGCCGCGAGCCATCATGCAGGAAGAGCATGAAGCCAATCGCTCCAAGGCTTGGGCCAAACTGTCCGTGGGACAAGAAGTCACCGGCATCGTCAAGACGGTCAAAGACTACGGCGCATTCATTGACGTCGGCGGCGTGGACGGACTGCTGCACGTCGCAGAAATGAGCTGGCAGCGGGTCTCTGCTCCGAACGAACTGCTCAAACCCGGGCAAGAAGTACGGGTGAAGATCACCACGCTCGACGAAGAGAAAAAGAAGATCAGCCTCAGCATGAAGCAGTTGACGTCGAATCCCTGGGATTTCGTCGCCACGCGATTTGCCAAGGGGACCCAGGTCACTGGCACCGTCACACGCATGACCGAATTCGGGGCCTTCATCGAGCTGGATGACGGCGTCGAAGGTCTGGCACACGTCAGCGAACTGGAACATCGCCGCATCGACAAAGTGTCCGATGTCCTCACCGTTGGCCAGGAAGTTCAGGCCGTCGTGTTGGAAGTGAACCCCAACAAGCGGCGTATCAGCCTGTCGCTCAAGGCACTCAAGGACAAGCCTGTCCGCGAAGCCCGCCCGCAGGACACCACGCCAGAACCGGCTCCCTACATTCGCAAGCGCCCCGGGAACCTCAAGGGGGGCCGCGAAGGAACTTCCACGTCGGGACTCTTCGGCAATCCGAACGACTTCTCCTGATCACCGGCCGAACGAAGACCACGAGCGCGACGCCGCCTACGAGCGGAGCCATGCTTGCCAGTTGAAATCGCACCGTGCGGTTGGCTGGAGTTCTGCGTTTGGCGTTCCGTCTGCTGTCGGCCGACGATTCAGCTCCGAGCAAATTGCCGGTGCCAGAGTTCCAGCGCCAGCAGGCTATACAGCCGGCCGCCGTGATCGGCGCTGCCGCTGCGATGCTGTTCGAGCATCTCCACCACCGTCTCGCGACGAAACAGCCGCGGTACGATGGTCGATTCATCCACGAGGGAGCTGCGCGCCAGCGGATACAGTTCGCGACGCAACCACTCCGAGATCGGGAACGTGAATCCCTTCTTGGGACGTTCCGCAAGCTCCCGAGGCAGCCATTTGCGTGCCAGCCACCGCAGCGCCACCTTGGTGGTTTGCGGAGTGGTCTTCAAATGCACGGGGAGTTGCGCGGCGTGCGCGGCCAGCCGCGGATCGAGCAGCGGAGCCCGGCTTTCCAGCCCGGCGGCCATCGTCGCGTGATCGGTCTTCAGCAGCAGATCGTCGGGCAGATAGTGC
>JBGSIP010000704.1:0-1570 GCA_041742495.1 Planctomycetaceae bacterium | reverse complement strand
CCGGCCAACTGCGTGCGGAACAACTCCTCTTGCAGTCGCGGATCGTTCAACTCCGTATAGGCATTCGCCAATTCCATCCCGCGAACGTACAACTCGAACCGCTCGGCGATTTCAGGCTGCCCTGCCTTGCGTTTGGTCAGTGGACACAGGGTCGCCGGGTAGTCGATCACAAACACGGGACCAGACAAGCGGTCTTCCACGGTGGCTTCAAACAGCTCGTTCACCAGCACGTCGCGATGCTTGCCTGCCGTGACGATGTGCCGCTGCGCAGCCGCGGCCCGCACTCCGTCTTCGTCAGTCATCGCGCAACCGACGGCCTCAGCGAACAGGTCCGCATACTTGCGACGGGGCCACGGCGGAGAAAAATCGACCACCGACTCGTCGTCCCACTGCAACTGGTGTGATCCATTCACGGCCAGCGCCGCATTGGCGACAATGGCCTCGGTGAGATCCATCATGGACTCGTAGTTGCCATATGCCTGATAGATCTCAATCATCGTGAACTCGGGATTGTGAGTCGCGTCGATCCCTTCGTTGCGAAACACCCGCCCGATTTCGTAGACCCGTTCGATCCCGCCGACCATCAGCCGCTTGAGGTGCAACTCCAGCGCGATCCGCAAATACAGGCTGATATCCAGCGCATTGTGATGCGTGATGAAGGGGCGGGCCGCCGCGCCACCGGCAATGGCATGCAGCACCGGTGTCTCCACCTCCACAAACCGACGCTCGCGCAGTGTCTGACGAACGCTGTCGATGATCCGCGAGCGTTGCAGCATGCGATCGCGGACCTGCGGGTTGTAGATCAGGTCGATATACCGCTGTCGCAGCAGCATTTCGATGTCTTTGGCCCCGTGATACTTCTCCGGCGGCTGAGCGAGCGACTTGCACAGCATGGTCGCCTGCTGCACAAACACAGTGACCTCGCCGGAGTTGGTCCGCCGGATTGGCCCGTCGATTCCTAACAGATCCCCCATGTCGACGGCCCGCAGCAGTTCCCACTGCGGTTCCGACAGGTGCCCCTTGGAGGCCATCAACTGAATGCGGCCCGTGGCATCCTCGAGATCGAGAAACAGCAGTTTGCCCGCCTTGCGATAGCTCATCACGCGACCGGCCACGCGCACCACATCCGCATCCACGCCTGCTTCCACAGGACACAGCGGCCGTACGTCGGCAATGGCGCGATGGTCGTCAAATCGCTGGCCAAACGGGTCCAGTCCCAGTTCGACCACTTTCTGCAGCTTCTCCAGGCGCGCCGCTTCGAGACGGTCAGGGGGGAGACGATCCGGGGGCACGGGAGCAGACATACGAGAGAATTTTCCGTGAAGCACACCAATCGACAGATCCCAGCCGCACACCGCGACTGGCCTCAGCGGCGTGATAATCGGGCATCCGTCCACCACCGTCAACGCACACCGTCAACGCCGAGTGCCACTGGGCTCTGCCAGTGTTGTCCTCATCGCCGGGTGCCTCTGGCTTCGCCGGTGTTGACCTCCCCGAGTGAAGTCCGGCACCGGCAAAAACCAGCGGTCTGCGCGATGGCTACACCTTGCGGCTGCTCAACGGCCCGCCA
>JBGSIP010000703.1:0-3842 GCA_041742495.1 Planctomycetaceae bacterium | reverse complement strand
TTCGTGTTGCACCAGCCAGGCTAGTTCGGAACTGGAAGGGACGGCGATGGCGCGTTGATAGTCCCCCGTGATGGGAACCGCCATCGCCAGTGTCTGACCCACTCCACCCACAACGCCGCCCAGTTGCGCCAGTGCAGAAATCATCATCGCCAGCCAGAACCACAAGATCCAATTGACGCCCACCCGGGGGCCGGGAACCGTGTTGAGAGCCACGAGGGTTGTTTGGCCGTGCGTGATGGCATGCCGCCCCAGCTCGATCTGCACAAACACCTTGATCACGCAACCCAGGATGATCAGCCACAGCAGTCCGATTCCGGCCTGGGCACCGGTTTTCGTCGTGGCAATCAACTCACCCGATCCCACAATGCTCGCGGCAATGATGAGTCCAGGGCCGAGATATCGCAGCGTTCCCCACCATGTTCGCGGCGGGCTCTGCACGCCACCCACGCTCCCGCTGGAGACCCCGACCCCGTGGCCGGGGTCGACTGAACGACCCGGTGGTTGCAACTCAGACGGCGAGTTCCCGTGGGGCGTGGTCGACGAGTCCGCAGCAGCAGACGATACGTTCATGGGCGATGCGCGTAAGCCAAGGCAAGGCACAACGAATCGAGACTTGCCGGATTGTCGATGGGTGTTTCGCCCCACCTTAGTCCAGCCCGGCGCTCGTTAAAAGTCTCCCGCTATGCGTTCGCTGCCATAACGGGTCGACAGTGCCTGCAGGATCGTAGGTTCAATCGTCTTGTTGATCGCCCGTGTGGATCCATCGACCAACGAGAACATGCAGACGTTCTCGTGCCAACTGCCAAAGCCAAACATGACAGGCTGAACGACTGGATTCGGTTCCCCCAGCCACATCTGGTCGAACGCCGGCAGATCGTGCTTCACCCGGGCGCAGCAACTGTACCCGTCCGGCCACAGGCCGAGCAGAGTCTCGCCGAACAGAATGGTGTGGGACGTTCCATCCAGGACGTCCGAAAAACGGACGTGACTGTCGGCGAAGAACACGCCATTGTTTTCACGCAAAATCCCGTCCGGGGGGGTGTCCGACCATGACCCCAGACTCCCGCGATAATTGGTCGACCGTTGCGGCAGGCAGCCTTCCGGGATGGGGGACGAGGGGCAGACATAGTTCGGGATGTGCATGTTGCCAGCCTCCACATTCTCTGACGAGAACCGCGGCCCTTCGAAATCGATTCCGACGGTTTCCTCACCCATGGAATCCAGCATCAGCGCGTGCAGCCCCCACGCCTTCCCCATGCAAGCCCACTGATGCACGGCGGCAGCAATCTGCGGAATGTGGACGTCACATTTCAGGTCTTCCGACATATCATCCGAGTCTGCCAATGGAGGCTGGGGTGATGGTGGGAAGCCGACGGATGCCAGCAGGAAGCCGCTGGGAAAGCTGCCGTGCGCATCGTGGTAGTTGTGGGCGGCGATTGCCATTTGGTGCAGGTTGTTGCGGCATTCAGTACGCCGTGCCGCCTCGCGCGACTTCTGCACGGCGGGCAACAGCAGAGCCACCAGAATGCCAATGATGGCCATGACAACCAACAGCTCGATCAACGTAAACGCGGTACGCACTCGCCTGTCAAACAGCCGCATGTGTCGCTCCTTCATGTGAAAAACGTGCTCATCATTTCGCCCCCGGGCCAGATTCCGGGCGGGACGCAGCCAGTGGCTTCTCCCGCGGCCTCTCCCGCGGCGATCAGGATTCAAAGCCCGCCAGTAACCCCGGGGATTTCGTGCTAGTTTTGCAGGAATAAGTATCCTCAGGAGAAATTCCGAACTTTGGCCCTTTGATCGCCCCAGCGGGGAAAACCCATCTTGACTGGACAGTGGGGAACCGGAGAATTGGAAGTATGCAGTCGCCATCCGTTCGCTCTCTGGTGCTTCTGTGCAGCCTGCTCTTTGTGCTGCCACAGGGATGGTGTTGTCATTTCGTGCCGCCGGCGAAGGCAGGCGCGAAGTCGGCATGCACCGGGTGCTGTGCCCTTCCCGCCCCGCACGCTCAGCCGCATTTACAGGCGCGGGCGGTCATGCAAACCGCCGGGAACGGGAAGCCCGGAACTGAGTTTCCGACCCATCGCTGCGGTTGCTCACAGCGCAATGCCCTGCGGGCCGAGGTAGCGGTCGACCCAGGCGCTGAGTTCGTCACTCCGTTGCTTCCGCTGCCCGGGACCGCCTGGCTGATCGTGCGGCGCGAAGCGTCCGGGCAGGTTGCACAATTTGTGGCCTCGCCCGTGAGGCCTATTCATGTGCTGAAATGTGTCTGGCTCTGTTAAGCCGTTCGTGATCTCGTTGAATTTTTCATTGGCGGCCGCGGCGTGGCCGTGGCCGATTCAAATTCACGTTTTCACGAACTTTGGAGGCTTGATCATGTCAGCGTATTTCAATGGCCTGCTGGCAATTGCCGCGGGTCTGGTGTTGTCGGCCGGTTGGTCGTCTCTCGTCAATCAGTCGGCCCAGGCCGATAGCGCGAAAGCCGCTATCGCGTGCTGCTGTGTGGCTGGTGACTGCGATTGCCCTTGTGGCGGACTGTGCTGCGAAAGCGGCGACTGCTCGCTGTGTATCTGCGACTGCTGTGAAACGCCTGCCGAGTGAAGCGGCGGAGGATCGTTTTCTGCCTCCGCGACAGATCGATTTCTGCCGCGGCCCGGCGGGACTAAAAACGAGGCCCGGGTGCCGCCGGAATGCTCGTTCCGGCGGCACGTTTCGTTTTGGGAAGGGCAGGACGAACGCGTTCAACCCGAAATGGCTGCAGCCTCGGGGGTCGCAGAGCGGCCGCTGAGTCGGAAATGCAGTCGCACACGGCCCTGAGAAACGGGGCAGCGATTGTTGACGGGAGAGGCAGGTCGCGTTAATCTCCCCGGTTCTTCGCGGCGGGGTCGTGTCCGCTGGGTGAAGAGTGTGCCGCCGTGTCCCCGGGATGTGGCATCCCGCGGGGATCGCATCGGGGCCATGTTCAGACGTCGAGATTGAGACCGAAGTTTCGTTATGCCCACGATTAATCAGTTGGTTCGCAAGCCGCGTGTCAAGCAGACCTCCAAGAGCAAGACCCCCTTGCTGGAAGGTTGCCCGCAGAAGCGGGGCGTGTGTATGCAGGTGCGAACGATGACCCCGAAGAAGCCGAACTCGGCTTTGCGGAAGGTGGCTCGCGTTCGTTTGTCCAACGGCAAGGAACTGACGGCCTACATTCCCGGCGAAGGGCATAACCTGCAGGAACACTCGATTGTTCTCGTCCGCGGCGGTCGTGTCCGCGACCTTCCCGGGGTGCGATACAAGATCATCCGCGGGGTGCTCGATACTCTGGGTGTCCAGAAGCGTCGTCAGGCCCGCAGCCGTTACGGCAACAAGCGTCCCAAGTAGTCCGCTCCGTCTGGCAGGGTGAGATCCCCTCCAGCACAGTGGTCTTGGTGCGACAGTCGCACGGATGGGAAGAGTCCCGTTCTCGCCAACCCTTCGCCAGCCGCTTGCTGGCAGCACTGGCAGTGCCCAGTGATGATTGGCCATTCATTCAAAGTTGCAGCGAAACCAGCGGATCGGAGTCCAGCCGATCCAGACCGCGGTCATCCAACGGTGGCTCAGTGGTCCTCCGAAGGGAAGTGAAGGAAGTTTATGGCTCGTCAATTTACCGCCAGTCGTGCCAATCTGCGTCCTGATACCCGCTATGGGTCGACGCTGATTTCCAAGTTCATCAACTGCCTGATGTACGACGGCAAGAAGAGCGTGGCCGAGAGCGTCGTTTATGAAGCACTCGACAAGGTCAAGGAAAAGCTGCCCGAGCAGAATCCGCTCGACATTTTCAAGCAGGCCATTGACAACGTGAAGCCTGCCATCGAAGT
>JBGSIP010000702.1:0-2424 GCA_041742495.1 Planctomycetaceae bacterium | reverse complement strand
TTCTCGCCGATCCGCGCACCGCCGCCGGTTCACGCGAATTGCTGCGCGCGTTGCGCGCACTCCCCCAGAGCACTGCCGTGCTGTTTCCCAATTCGTTTCGCTCCGCCTGGCTGGCCTATCGCGGCGGCTGCACGCAACGCGTGGGGACCGGAGGCAACCTGCGACGTCCACTGTTGACGCATCCACTCCCCGCCCACGATCGTTCGCATCCCTACCCCACGTTGAAGCTGTATCTGGAGGTGGTCGCCGCGGCGGGTTGTTCCGCGCACTGGCGACCTTTGGAACTGGCCACCACGACCACCGATGACGAACAATTTGCGGCACTGCTCCAGCGGCATCCGCAGTTGGTCGCTGGTGAGTACATTTGTCTGAATTCCGGCGGCGCGTTCGGCGCGGCCAAGCATTGGCCGGCAGGCTCGTTTGCGCAACTGGCCCGCCAATTGTGGAACACTCATCGTCGTCCGCTGGTCGTCCTCTGCGGACCGGCGGAACGCGAGATCGCCCGTACGATTGCCCGCGCTGCGGGAGAGATTCCACTGTGCACGCTCGCCGACGAACAGGTTTCCGTCGGACTGTCCAAAGCCGTGGTCCGCCACGCCCGACTGCTGATCACGACCGATTCTGGTCCGCGGCACTTCGGTACGGCGTTTGGAATTCCGACCATCACGCTCTTTGGCCCCACGCATGTGGCATGGAGCGAAACGTTCTCGCCCCGTACCATGCACCTGCAGCGGCAAGTCCCCTGCGGACCCTGCCAGCGGCGGGTGTGCCCGCTGGGTCATCATCGCTGCATGACCGAACTGACTGTGGGCGAAGTGGCGGCGGCAGCGGGACGCATGCTGGGGACGGCCGCGATGACGGTAGGCGGTGCCCGTCACGTCGCTGGCAGCCAGACTGCCGACGGCGAAAGTGGCGGTCACAAAACAGAGCCCGGTGTGCCTGTGACTGTGGATGTTCCGCGGGCGGCCTGAATGACTCACCTCGGCCAAGGTGGGCCATCGAAGGATTGCGATGAACGACGCCGATGCCACGACCCGGTTGCGAATTGCCCTCGTCAAGCGCCGCTACTCGCTGGCGCATGGCGGGAGCGAGCGGTATTGCGTCAAGCTGGCGCGCGGACTGATGGAAGCGGGGCACGAAGTGACCGTGCTGGGCGAAACCATCGACGCCGACTTGCACGGGGAAGTGAAGTTCATTCCCGTGCCAGTGATGCAGTGGTCTAGCTCCGCGAAGAACCGCTCGTTCGCTGTCAACGCGCGGGAAATTGCACGCAAGCGATCGTTCGATGTCGTCTACGGACTCGGCCGAGCCTTGGGGCTGGATGCGGTTCGCGTGACGGAACGGCTGCAATCGCACTGGGTGCGGATCTATTACCGCAATCCGATGCGCAAGGCGTGGGAACAGTTCAACCCGCGACATCGCACGCTGATCAATCTCGAACGCTCGATTTACGAAGCCGCCTCCACGCGACGGATCATCCTGCAGTCGCGGCTGGACCGGCAGCTCTTGTTCGACTACTACCGCGTCCCCCCCGAAAAGACCCGCATCATCTACAACGGCGTCGACCTGGACACGTTTCACCCGGGTGTCAGCGCGGCCCGGGAAGAAGTTCGCAGCGAGCTGAACATTTCCAACGACAAACGGCTCCTGCTGTTTGCCAGTATGGACTTTGAAGGCAAGGGGCTGGCCACCATTCTGGAGGCGATGTTTCGGACCGATGACCCCAGCCTGCATCTGCTGGTCTTGGGCAAAGGGCCCGTCGCAAAGTTTGCGCGGCAGGCCGACGAACTGGGCATCGCCGGCAGCGTAACTTTTGCCGGGCGGCGCTCGGGCATCGAACGCTATTACGGCGCAGCCGACCTGTTTGTGCTGCCCACGGAATACGAACCGTTTCCCAATGTCAATCTGGAAGCGATGGCGTGCGGCGTTCCCGTGATCACCACGCGCACCAATGGCAGCGCCGATGTGATGGAGGATGGCACTAATGGCTATCTCATCCCCACCCGGGACAGCGTGGACGAACTGACCGCGGCACTCAGTCGGCATGTGTCGCTGCCCGAGTCTGACGAACGCAAGATGCGAGCGCAGTGTCGACTCACCGCCGAACGCTTTCCGATGTCGCTGAACCTGTCCCAGACGATCGAGATGTTTCATGACGTGGTCCGCGAAAAACATTGCGCATGAGGACTGGGACGGCGGTCGCCTGCAGGTGGTCCCGGACTGGTCGGCAGCGCTCCGCGCGGCGGATCTGACGACGTTTGCAGCGTTTGCCCGGCATCCACAGCAGGACACCGCGAAGGCAGCGCGACCCGACCGACGCACGTTTGCCATTCCTCTGGCCGTTCCTGGTGCCTCCCAGGGACAAGAATCTCCGGGGGCGGAACCCGGTACACGGCTGTTTGTGAAGTGGCATGCCCGGCCGCC
>JBGSIP010000701.1:0-4060 GCA_041742495.1 Planctomycetaceae bacterium | reverse complement strand
GGGTGACAATCCGCGGTGGTGTTGATCATCAGTCGTCACCACTCCCCAGATACGAGCGATCGATGCCGATGAGTACCTTCGCACTGGTCGCCGCGAGGCCGAGTGCAATCCCGATCATGATCGCACGGCTGCCAGCCGTGTTGACGGTCTGCATGATCCACACGGTCAGAGCATCGGCCCGCAAAAAGGCCAGCTCATCGGGGAACCAGCCGGTCAACCAAGTCCCGGCCTGCGAGCGGCCCAGCAAAATGATGAATGCCGTGAGCAAAAGCAGCAGCGCTTCGGCATTTTTGGCCCGAAACGCGCGAAACGCCGCCGAGGCAACGTAGAACGCCAACAGCGCAAAGACAGTCGCCGAGAGAGGCGAAAACATGTATTCGTAGCTCCACCAGAACAGCGAGCCCGTTTCGATGTAGCGTCCCGACCACGGATACTTCACGCGATGCGATTGCGCAGCCAATGTGGCGACCACGCGGTTCCATTCCACTTCGCGGCGATACACATCGAGCAGTATTCCCCGCTGGGCGTCATTCAAGCGCTGAGGCAAGCGTCCCGCGATCTCCGCCGTTTCCAATTCGGCAGCCATCAACCCCGTGTATGCTCGTCGCAAAATCTGGCCGCGCGTGGGCTGTCCGGTGAGGACTCGTTCCACAGTTCCCAGTTGTGCGGCCGTCAGAGGGCCGGCAGCCGACAGTTGTGTCAACAGGTCGGCAATGCGCTGGGCAGGATTCTCAATGAAGGCCTGCAGTGCTGACGTATGTGCGGGGGTGAGCGGAAGAGGCGGTTCGCCGGGCAGCCACGCTCCAGGCAGAGCGGTGCGATCGGCCTGCAGGGCAGCGCAGGGGGCTACTGCGGGCAGCGCTGGTGGATCGCGTGCAGTCTGCACGAGTGCGAGTAAGTCTTCGAATTGCCACGAAACCGCCAGTGCCCGACTGAGGCCATCGCTTTGTGCGGGCGTCAGTGGCGGTCCTGCCGCGTTGAGGGCGGCCAGCAGTTCACTCACAGCGTTGGGAGTCCAGGGGCGGGTGATGGAAAACTGCCCCAGCAGGGCGGCTTGATTGGCGGCGGAGAGCGGTCCCCGCAGTGTCAGTGTCGTCTCGGTGCGCTGTGTGCGATCTGTGAGCTCAGCAGGGGTCTCGTACAACGGCGGAAAAGCTACGTTGTCGAGTGTGGTTTCGTAGTCGGCCTTGGACACCAGTTGATCGACGGCGGCTTGCCAATCGGGACTGGGGGAGATGGCCTGCAGGGCCGCGACGTCTTCGGGCGTCAGAATTCCCGTAGCTGCCAGCGATTGATGCAGGCTGGCATAACGGACCTGATCAGCGACTTCCGGCGGAGGTTTTGCCAATTCTGCCAGCCGCGATACGGCGCATTGCCAGTCCAAATGTTCGCTGAAGCCTTCCAGATCCTGCTGCTGATCCGGTTCCAGCCAGCCGCGAAACTGCAACTGGCCATTCACCAGTGAAGTCTGTCGACGGACGGAAACGCCGATGGACTCAGCGCGCAATTGCCACGCCTGAACGATCGCTTCCGGGAGAATGCCGGGGACGACAAAGGTCAGTTCGGGGGGGAGTTGATCGAGCGGCAGTTCGGCAAACGTTTCACCCACAAATTCCTGATCGGGTGCCGGGGGGACGCCCAGTTTGCACAGGCCAGCGATCAGCACGATGAGAAAGGAAGCCAGCGTGATGGCGGAATAGGCCCAGCCCGGTTGATGGTCGCTGATTTTGGTGAGGTGAATGCGAAACAGGTTGGCACCTCCCAGAATGAAGGCGATGCCTGCCAGAATGTCGAACCAGACGGTCGCCTTTTCGCCCCAACTTTCTGTGGCCGGGATGAACGTGGCTGCGATGAGTACAAAGCCCCCAATCGCCGTAATCAACAGCGGAATCGTCCGCTTCATATGTCCTCGCCCCTATCGGTCACGGGGCGGCAACTGCCGCCCGCAGAAACTCATGCCAAGTGGTGTGTCTGGATCGCGAATCCGGTTGTCGTCGTCAAAGGGCCATCATTTTCCAAATATCGCCTCCGCTGCCGCCGGCCAGAACTGGGCCAGCAGGCAGCCCACCAGCAGGCAGACCGCCACCAGCAGCTTGCCCGCATCCTGCCCCTTCAGGCTCCCCAGTTCCTCCGGGGAACCTGACAGGTACGCGGACGCAGCGAACAGTTCTTCGCCGATCAACGTGTAGTCGCAAGCGGCCACAAAGAACGGCAACTGGTGTGCCTGTGCCGTGCCGGAGATCTGGATGGCGCCGACCGCATTGCCACTTTCGGCCAGCAGCAGGGACTCGGCGAAGAACGAACCCATATAAAAACAGGCGGCGGGCCGCTCACGGACCATCATCCCATTGATGTAGGCGACGTAGCCAAACTGTTCGTCGGTCACGTAGTAGATCGAATCGGGATTGAAGGCATCGGGACGCCCGGCGGCCAGACAGGCCCCTTGCACGGTTTCGCGGGCCGCCGTCATGACCAGCGAGCGAGTCGTCGGAACCTCCAACGGGATGTCGAACTCGGCGGCCGTACGTGCTACGTGACCCAAAATGGTCACGCCGGCGATGGTCTGAATATCGTTCATGTCCTGAATGCCGGGAATGAACAGGCAAGGGCGGCCCATTTCCGTGGCGCGGCCAATCGCTTCCTCAATGGCGTCCAGTCCGGCAATGCGGCGCATCGTCATCCGCATGCCACGCCGCGCGAGGACAATGAAGATCATCACCGCAGAAAACAACAGCACCACGGTGATCAGCAGTCGGGTCTTCTGGCCGTCAAACCACTGCTGCTGCGGTGTGACCGGCCCCAATACCGGTGAGGTGGTGAGCACCCTGTCGTCTTCGATTGCATCGACCAGTTGCACCCGGACCAGGTACGGTGTGCCGGTGACGCATTGATCGATGACCACCCTCAGCGGCTCGGAGGTCAACTCTTGCGGCAGGCTGATCAGTTGAATCGGCTGCATCGCCCCGCCTTCTGCCGCGCGATACACGGCCAGTCGCGGCGGAAGGGCCTCTCCAAAACTGCCCGCTGGAGTGATGGGGACACGGAGCAGCAGCGCCTCGCCGCTGTCGAGTGGATTGTCGGTGAGCTCTGGCTGGCCCAACTGCAACCGCTCGGCGGTCAGAGCCGCCGGTGGATTGGCAACAGGTTCCTGTGCGGCTGCGCATGCCTCGCTGCCGCACCAGGTCACAGCCAGACACCCGACGATGCAGCAGACGACACCGCGCCAACTGACATCTGGTTTGTGTTGGATGCGACAAAGCGAGATGGATGAGCGCGCCACCGGTGATTCCGGCAGCCGACCCAGTGATGAGATAGTGCTCACGATGAAATGATCTCCACATTCGCCCGCGGCACAGTGAGCAGGTCGCCGTTGACCCCGCGCACCTGCAGCACGCGCGCTCGTGATCCTGATCCCAGCAGTTGCGGTTCTGGCGGCAGACTCGCCACGGTGCCGATTTGCCCGAAATACGGATCGCGAATCACGCGGACGGTGACTCCGACATCCAACAGTCCGTCCGAGAGGGCGTGTTCGCTGATGGCGGCAACGTGGCCGGCGGGAAGAATGATCTCCGGCCGCATCACGCCGGCCCGAATCTGCGTGGCACCGGTCACCGAAACGCGCTGTCCCGCTGCCGACCGCAACAGGTCGAACGTGCGATCGGCCATCGCGATATCGCCGAATCCCTCCGTGATGATCAGCGTAGTCGGGATCTTTTCGCCGCCCGTGATGGCGACTCCCAGATCGTAACCCAGGACTTGTTTGAGATCCTGATCGTCAATGCCGCCGGAGATCAACGCCACGGCTCCACGGGACATGGCTGCCCGGATGGCATCGCCGGTCATGCGGGCTCCGCCGACTAGCACTTTGCCGCGGCAATCGTCGGGAACGTCCGGCGGCGTGACGGGCTGGCTGGGGGAACTGGCAATCAGTTGCAATTCACCAAAGGCTTCACCGCCGACACCGAAGATCCCCTGCACAAAGCCGACCTCGGATTCGATGATGACCCCCTCGTTGGCCAGCACTTCGACCACGGTACCGGGGAGAAAGGCACGGATCTGC
>JBGSIP010000700.1:0-3059 GCA_041742495.1 Planctomycetaceae bacterium | reverse complement strand
GGCCTCCGCGGCCGTGCTCCCTTCGCGTCGGACCATTTCCGCCGGTTTGTACTCTCAAGGCGATACCCTGATCGCCTTGAATCGGCCCGAGGTCGAAGACAACCCCACCGTGGTCTCCACCGAAACACTCGAGCAACTGCTGGCGGGCGTCGACTACACCCGCATCGATGATGCCGTCGACAGCGGAGCGGCACTCGCCAGCGAGGTGTGGCGCACGTTTCTCATCGCCATGCTGCTGGCCTTGTTGATCGAAGGGATCCTCTGCGTCCCCGAACCTGTCACGCGCCTGCCGCCGCTGTTTGCCGATTCCACCACGCCTGCTGCCTCCACCACCGCCCCGACCGCCGCCGGTTCGCAGCCGTCGCTTCAGGTATAGGTTCCGATGACGTTCTATTGGACTGCATCATCACTGGCGATCTCCGCCGTCGTCCTGCTCGTCGCACTCGTCGTGAGTGGCCTGAGCTGGCGGCGCAGCGGATATTCGTCCACGCTAGGCTGGCTGGAACTCTTCCGGGTGTTGTTGATTGCCTGTGTGCTGGTGACGCTGAATCAACCGGAGATCACTCAGGAAATTGCCCCCACGCACCAGCCCACGCTCGCCGTGCTCTACGACACCTCGGGCAGCATGGCCACTCGTGATGTCACCGGGCCCTACCCGGCCTACAGTGATGGAACCGCCGTACCCACCCCTGGTACGCAGCCGCTGCCGGCAGCCACGCTTCCGGTGACGACCGCCGGTAGTTCCGGCGGCGTCGAACAGGAACTGACATCCCGTTCCGCGGCCGTCGCCCAGGCGATTGAGCCCGCCCGCTGGAAGCCCCTCGAAGACCGCCTGCAGGTCGCGATCGAACCGTTCTCCTCGTCGCTCCCTCAACCCGAGGCCGGCACCGATCTGGCCGCCGCTCTTTCGGCGGCCAGCGAAAAATTTCCCAACCTGCGCGGTGTGGTCGTGCTGTCCGACGGAGACTGGAACGCGGGCCAGCCGCCAGTCACCGCCGCCGCCGCATTGCGGGCCCGCTCGGTCCCCGTGTTTTCTGTCACTGTCGGGAGCGAAGACCGCCTCCCCGACCTCGTCCTTTCGGCTGCCGATGCCCCCACGTTTGGTGTTGTGGGCAAGACGCTGCGGCTGCCGTTCCGCGTGATCAGTTGGCTCCCCACCGATCGCGACGTCATCGTGCGGCTCACCGGGACGCGCGGCGAATCGATCGAGCAGCGCGTCCGTGTCCCAGCCATGCAGGATCGCCAGGACACGCTCGCCTGGAAGCCGGAAAAAACGGGCGAGTACGAACTGACACTCGAAATTCCCGTCGATGAACTCGAAGCTCTGCCCGAAAACAACAAGGTCACCATCCCCATCGATATCCGCGAAGAAGCCCTGCGGGTGCTGATTGTCGAATCCTATCCCCGCTGGGAATATCGCTACTTGCGAAACGCACTCGAACGCGATCCCGGCGTGGAAGTGAACTGCCTGCTATTTCACCCCGATCTCAAGTCAGTCGGAGCCGGCCGCGGCTACCTCGAGGCGTTTCCTGCCGAGAGTGCGCTCGTGAAGTACGACGTCGTCTTTCTCGGAGATGTCGGCGCAACGGCGGGCCAGCTCACCGTCGATCAATGCCGTGATCTGGCCCGACTGGTGCGCACACAGGCGGCTGGACTCGTGTTTCTGCCCGGCTTCCGTGGCTATCAGTCGTTTCTTGAAGGGACCGATTTGGCCGAACTCAGTCCCGTGGTGATGGATGCCACCCAGCCCCGCGGCCTCGGCTCGCCCCGTCCCTCCCGCCTGACGCTGACCGAAGCCGGACGTCGCAGCCTCCTCACGCGGCTGGAGCAGGACGACTTTGACAATGAACGCGTCTGGAACAATCTGCCCGGCAGCTACTGGGTGGCGGCGGTCGAGCGGGCCAAAATCGGCGCCCAGGTCCTGGCCGTTCACGAATCTGAATCCACCCGCTTCGGACGCCTCCCCCTCATCGCCACGCGCACCATCGGCACGGGCAAAGTGCTCTTCATGGGCATCGACAGTGCCTGGCGCTGGCGCGAAGGGGTCGAGGATCTTTACCACTACCGCTTCTGGGGGCAGGTCGTTCGCTGGATGGCCTATCAACGCAACATGTCGCAAGGCGAATCGATGCGACTGTTCTATTCACCCGATCGTCCTTTGTCCGATCACGTACTCACGCTCACGGCCAACGTCATGAATGCGGCGGGCGAACCACTGCGCGACGGCACGGTGGTGGTGCAGACCCTCTCCCCCACAGGCCAGTCCGATTCCATTCGTCTGACGCCGGCCGGTGAAGATTCGTTCGGCATGTTCACCGGCACCTTCACACCCCGTGAAGGGGGCACTTATCAGTTCATCACCACGTGTGTCGAAACCGGCACGCGGCTGGAGACACCGGTCGCGGTACTCGGTGTCGAACGAGAGCAGATCGGACAACCGGCCCGGCCCGATGTGTTGCGGGAAATCTCCGTGGTGACCCGCGGTCGCGTCACGGAAATTTCTCAACTCGAGGCACTGGTGTCTGAGCTCGCTGCGCTCCCCCCGCCTGCCCCCGAAGTCCGCCGCTTCCGACTGTGGAGTCACCCGGCGTGGGCCGGCACGTTGGTGCTCCTGCTAGGCGTCTTCTGGTCCCTGCGCAAACTCGCGGGGCTCGCCTGACACGCAGTCGCTGTCCATCTCACAAGGTCAGCCCGCGCGCTACGGGTTCATCCACGTCTATTTGTCAGCCATCTTAGATCACAGGGTGGCACGGCTGGCTTGCCCAGCCGTGAGGCGTTTGTCGGTCGGGCTGTGTCGAACGGGAGAGTCTTTCTCCGTGGCTGTGTGCCTCTGTGAGAACCAAAAAGGAATGCACGAGACGGGTTGCGTGGACTCTAAAATCAACGCTGGTTTCCGTTCGCTCAATGAATCGTACGTTCGCGACACGACTTATTGATCTCACAGAGCCACAGAGTCACGGAGAGGCATGCACAGCCTCGCTCGTACGTCGATGGGGAGTTCGGTGACTCAGCTACCCAACGGCGCGCTGTCGTCAGGCACAGCCTGACCGACAAACCGA
>JBGSIP010000699.1:0-2804 GCA_041742495.1 Planctomycetaceae bacterium | reverse complement strand
CGTCGCCGAATGAACGGCTCTGCCACGTTGTCCATTTTGATCGCCGTCTGCAGTCGTGTGGCGACTCCCATCGACTCCAGTGCATCCTGCAGCGCCAGTCCGTTGATCACCGTGGCCAGCATGCCCATGTAGTGAGCCGTGGCAGGCAGGATCGACGCATTGAACGCGGAAAAATCTTTGCCGCGTAGAATGTTGCCACCGCCGCAAACGATGGCCAGTTGCACCCCGGATTCCACCACCTGCTTGATCTGTGAGGAGATGTTCCCCACTTCCGACATGCTGATCCCACCCTGGCGATCACGACAAAAACTCTCGCCAGAGAGCTTCAGCAGCACGCGCTGGTAGGCCGGAGGCTTCGATTCCATCAGTTGTGATCCTGCCTGAAAGTCCATCGGCGGCCACGTCGGCCGATCGGCTCAACGACATCCACACGGCACTTCCGCCGCGAGTCATCTACGAGCCGAGCACCCATAGTTCGAAGTGATGCGGAGCATAGCCAGCGTCCGACACCACCTTGGCAACCGTCTTCGCTTCGTCTTTGGCAAACGCCTGTTCCAGCAGCACGCCTTGTTCCCGCAGGAAGATCGACATCCGACCGCCCACGATCTTTTCCCAAACCGCTTCCGGCTTGCCCGAAGCCTTGGCTTCGCCCAGCAGCTTCTCGCGTTCGGCAGCCACCGCAGCAGGGTCCACAGAATCTGCGTTCAAGTGCGTTGGCTTCATGGCGGCAATGTGCATGGCCACGTCCCGCAGCACGTCCGGGTGCTTACCAGCCCCTTGCGCCTGAAACACCGCAGCGGTCTTGCCGTCGTGGTGAACGTAGACGCCGCAGGGCCCGGCGAACTTCTGCACTCGGCCCACCACAAACTTTTCAGCGATCTTGTTAACGGTTTCGTCAAACAGTTCCTGCAGGGTACCGGCACCACCGGGAACAGGCTGCTTGAGCAATTCCGCAGCCGAACTCGCTCCAGGGCCGTGCAGCAGTTGCGCAACCAGCGCTTCGCCCAGTTTGGCAAACCCTTCGCTCGCTGCCACGGGGGCCGACTCACACTGAATTTCGACCATCGCCACCGAAGAGCCGTCCTCAGCAGCCTTGGTGAACACGCGACCTTCGCGGGTCTCGTTGTCAGCCCGCTTGTCCAGAATCTTGCCGACCTGCGCCTTGAGAATTTCGACAGCCTTCTCGGTGTCGCCATCGGCTTCCATCAGCGCCGCCTTGCAGCGCATCATCGGCAGGTCGGTACGATCGCGCGGCGCCTTCACGGCGGCAGCAGTAATTTCAGCCATTGGACCAAGTCCCTCTCAACTCATTAACTGGAACGTCGATAGCGTTAGTGCCCGCAGCCAGCGGACCGCCGTTGATGATCTGAAACTCTAAGTCGTCCAAGCGAGCGGGTGAGCCAACAAGCCCGCCGGGCAAACAATCAGTCCGCCACACCATGCTGCCCCCTAGAAGATGGCCGACCGCTCTCGGCCAGCCGCGCCGCGGAAGGCAAATCCACGGACGATCGCCGATGATGATCGTATTGTCGCCGAGGGGTCACAGCACGTCCACCGAAGCCGATTGGTCACCCACACGGCGAATCTTCATTCGGCAGACCGGCTGCAAACCCGACGCACGGGCGCGTCCGGAGTGAGCGAACTCCGCCCACCCGCGGCCGGGAAACCCCCGGCTGACTGACTCTGGCATCTGGACCGCGGAAGCTCCCGCCGCGAACGGCGGAGCAGACTTACAGCGAAGGAACCGGGCGGAATTGCTCGTTGCCGGCGTTATCCGCTTCCTTCTTCTGCGGAATCGTCGCCCGTCCCGCGCTCACCGCGGTACCGAGGCGTTCCATCACGTAGCGGATCGACCGCATACTGTCGTCGTTGCCAGGAATCGGCAGATCGACATCATCCGGATCGCAATCGGTGTCCAGCAGAGCCACCGTTTTGATACCCAGAATGCGGCTCTCTTTGACGCAGTTATGTTCGCGATTGGAGTCGACCATGACGATCGTTTCCGGCAGGCGATTCAGCTCGCGAATGCCCCCCAGGTTGCGCTCGATTTTCTTGTGTTCTCGCATCAGGCGGGACTGAGCCTTCTTCGAGTATGTCGACATTTCGCCATTGGCGATCAGATTGTCGAGCTCTTCCAGGCGCTTCAGCCGCGAGCGAATGGTGCGGAAGTTGGTCAGCGTGCCACCCAGCCAGCGGGTGCAGACGTATGGCATGCCACAAGCGGTGGCCACTTCCTTGACGATCGACGCTGCCTGACGCTTCGTCCCCACGAACAGGATCAGGCTCCCCTGACTGGAAACCTTCTCCAGATACCGCTGGGCCCGCAACAGGCCACGGATCGTTTCCTTCAAGTCGATAATGTGAATGCCGTTGCGGTGCCCGTAAATATACGGCCGCATCTTCGGGTTCCACTTGGACTTCTTGTGTCCGAAGTGCACACCCGCTTCCAGAATTTCCTTCACATCGAATCCAGCAGACATACCGCCACTTTCACTTGCCAATGTGCCGAACCGGTGGTGTTGAAACTCGACCGCGCTCGCGGTCCGCCAGTTTCAGTTCCGGTTTCACGAGCTCGCCAGGACCCAAGAAACAAATTGCCCCCCGGGGCCGGCCGCTCAAACGGCTGGTCCTCTTGAGACGGGAGTCTAGTTTCCGCCGGAAGTTGAGTCAACCGGCCTACTTGCCGTTCCCGTGGACGTCGCGATTGCCCCGGTGACGCCCCCCTCGGACAGCGCCGCGATTCGCTTGTCCCCGCCGCCAGCCTGCCGTACCGTGGTGACTAGCGGTGCCTTCCAACCAGCCGG
>JBGSIP010000698.1:0-6483 GCA_041742495.1 Planctomycetaceae bacterium | reverse complement strand
GCTATTTGTCATGGCGGCAGCCTGTCGCTGCGTTAGCATGGCGCAGTACCTGCCCGTTGAACAACGATGGCCTGAATCCGCCGGTAACCGGATTTCGGGGGCGTCGTCATCGTTCAACAGGTTGTCAGACCATCCTGCTCTCGGCATCCGGAACGCACGTCCGGACCTCATGGACGCCGTGCCCGGTGGTCTACCATGACCAACGGTTCCGTTCACGGGCGTCCGTATCGGGAGTGCGCTGCTCGGCAGAGCCGCCAGAATGACCGTCGCCGTCGCATAGTCGCCGGGACGGCTGTATTCCACAGCGGTGTCGCAAGGGCTTTTTTCGTCACAAGGATCAGTGCTGATGATCAATCGTCCCGTGAATGTGGGATTGGTGGGGCTGGGGTTTGGAGCGGAGTTCATTCCCATCTATCAGCGTCACCCCGACGCGGTGGCCTATGCGATTTGCCGGCGCGATGAGCGCGAGCTGAATCGTGTCGGTGACCATTTTGGCATCAGTCAGCGGTACACGTCGTACGAACAGATGCTGTCTGATCCGCAGATCGACTGTGTGCATATCAATTCGCCAATCGGCGACCACGCGCGCATGTCGCTGCAGGCGCTCTCAGCCGGCAAGCACGTGATGTGCACCGTGCCGATGGCCACGACGATCGCCGAGTGCGATCAGATCTGCCAGCGGGTGGCGGAGACGGGGCTGAAGTACATGATGGCTGAGACTGTGGTTTACAGCCGCGAATTTCTGTTCATCAAGGATCTGTACCAGCGAGGTGAACTGGGCGAGATTCAGTACATGCAGGCCTCTCATCCGCAGGATATGGATGGCTGGCCCGCGTATTGGGAACGCATGATTCCCATGCACTACGCGACACACGTTGTCAGCCCGGTTCTGGGGCTGGTGAACGGCCGGGCGGAATATGTGAGTTGTCTGGGCTCTGGGCGTGTCCGTGACGACATTCGGGAGAAGTCAGGGAACCGGTTTGCGGTCGAAAGTTGTCATCTCAAGATCAAAGACAGCGACGTCGCGGCCCACATCTGGAGATTTCTGTACGACACCGCCCGGCAGTATCGCGAGAGTTTCGACGTCTACGGCACGCGCAAGTCGTTCGAGTGGGCCCTGGTGGACGGGGAATCACACGTTCTCCACACCGCCAAGCAGCCAGAACACAACATTCCGTCCCGCGTCGAGGTCCCGGACTTTGCCCATCTGCTGCCCGCCGAGATTCGACAGTTTACTCAATCGATTCAGGACGCCGATCACCTGTCATTCATTCAGGGGGGCGGCCACGGCGGTTCGCACCCGCACCTGGTGCACGAGTTCATTTCGGCGCTGTGTGAAGATCGCGATCCGTGGCCCAATGCCGTGCAGTCTGCCAACTGGACCTGCGTCGGCATTTGTGCTCATGAATCGGCGCTGCAAGGCGGAGCCATCGTGCGACTGCCTGCCTTTACACTCGAATAGAGACACCGCACAAATCGAAGAAACCAGCGGCCGTCGCTGCCCGGTTGCCAAGTCAACGGCGACTTGACCCGCGGTGCGCGGTCGGGTCGTCCCGTCGGCGGCCTGACACCATGTTTCCCCTTGTTTGATGTGACGGAATCGTCCATGCGCAAAATCTGCTGCCCGCTGGCTGGCGTCTGTGCTCGCGCGCTCCTGCTGCTATTGCTGCTGAATGGGTCATGGATGGGCAGGTGTGCTGCCGGGGACACGTCCCCCTTGCGGGTGCTGTTTCTGGGCGATCAGGGCCATCACCAGCCGGCGCTGCGCTACGCCGACGCAGCCGGTGTGCTGCGAGACCGCGGCATCGAGCTGGTTTACACGGATCGTCTGACCGATATCAATCCTCAGAACCTCGCGGCCTTCGACGCGCTGCTGGTGTACGCCAACATCGACGAAATTGAACCTGAGCGCGCGCAGGCCATTCTGGACTATGTTGCCGCTGGTCACGGGTTTGTCCCGCTGCATTGCGCCTCGTTCTGTTTCCGCAATTCGGAACCGCTGGTCGCCTTGATGGGCGGACAGTTCAAACGGCATGGCAAGCAGGTGTTTCGCACGGAACTGGCCGAGCGGGACCATCCCATCATGCAAGGCTTCGGTGGGTTTGAATCGTGGGATGAGACGTATATCCACGACAAACACAATCCGGCGCAGCGCTCGGTGCTGGAGTATCGCGTGCAAGGGGATCAGGCTGCGGGTGTGGAGCGGGAACCCTGGACGTGGGTGCGCACGCATGGGGCAGGGCGGGTCTTCTACACCGCGTGGGGGCACGACGAACGGACTTGGACCCACCCTGGATTTCTGAATCTGCTCGAACGTGGCGTGTTGTGGGCCTGCGACAGCGATCCCGCCGCTGCCGGGGCCTTTGTCGGGGATGATGAACGATTTCCGGCAGTGGTCACGACTGGCCCAGCCCCGGACGCGAGCAAGCTGGAGTTTGTCGATGTCGGCCCCAAGATTCCCAACTACACGGCTGGTCCCAAATGGGGTGCCCAGGAAGCGCCGCGAACGCTCATGCAGCAACCGCTGACTCCGGCCCAGACAATAAAACAGGCTGTGGTGCCAGAGGGTTTTCATCTGGAGCTGTTTGTCAGCGAGCCAGATCTGGGCGGCAAGCCAATCTTCATGACGTGGGATGAACGCGGACGGCTGTGGGTTTGTGAAACATATGACTATCCGAACGAACTGCAGGCACCCGGGACTGGCAGAGATCGCATTCGCATCTGCGAAGACACCGATCACGACGGCCGGGCTGACAGGTTCACCGTCTTTGCCGAGCGACTCTCCATCCCCTCCACGCTGACATTCAGCTATGGCGGCGTGATTTGTCAGGACGGCACGGAGACGCTGTTTCTCAAGGATACCACGGGCGACGACGTGGCCGACGTGCGGGAAGTACTGCTGACCGGTTGGAACATGAATGACACACATGGCGGTGTCAGCAATTTCCAGTTTGGGCTGGACAACTGGTTCTGGGCCATGCAGGGCTACAACGATTCGCAGCCAGCGGCGAAGGAGCGGCAGTTTGATCGGTTTCGCATGGGATTTTTTCGCTT
Source organism: Planctomycetaceae bacterium (assembly GCA_041742495.1). GTDB lineage: Bacteria > Planctomycetota > Planctomycetia > Planctomycetales > Planctomycetaceae > JBGSIP01. The sequence continues at coordinate 3,429 of JBGSIP010000698.1, read as the reverse complement.
TCGCGTGCAGCCTCCGGGCCCCGCTGGCATTCCGTCAATTGAAGCCGTGGAATTTATGCGGTCGGGGCACGGCAACTCATGGGGTGTCGGCCTGAGTGAAGAAGGTCTCGCCTTTGGCTCGTCAGCGAATCGCGCCCCGAGCCTCTTCATGCCGATTGCGAATCGCTACTACGAGTCCGTTCGCGGCTGGACGCCCAACTTGAGTGCCAATGTGATCTCGGACACGCACTTGTTTCACGCCGTGACCGACGATGTGCGGCAGGTCGATCATCATGGCGGATACACGGCCGCCGCAGGACATGCGTTGTACACGGCTCGTGAGTATCCGCAGGAGTATTGGAATCGCACCGCTTTTGTCTGCGGGCCGACCGGGCACCTCGTGGGCGGGTTTGTCCTGTCGCGCGACGGGGCTAACTACCGTTCGACGAACGCCTTCAACCTGTACGCCAGTCACGACTCGTGGTCCGCGCCGATCATGGCCGAAGTAGGACCAGACGGGAACATGTGGATTCTCGACTGGTATAACTACATCGTGCAGCATAACCCCACACCGCAGGGCTTTGAAACGGGCAAAGGAAAGGCTTACGAAACGGATCTGCGCGACAAGTCTCACGGGCGAGTGTATCGGCTGGTGAGACATGAATCGGTAGCCAGGCCGCCGATATCGCTGGCTTCCGCGACCACCGACGACCTGGTCGCGACGCTTCAGCACACCAACTTCTTCTGGCGGAGACAGGCGCAGCGATTGTTGCTGGAACGGCAGGATCTCACGGCAGTTCCCGGCCTGATTGCCTTGCTGGGAGATGCCTCGGTCGACGCTGTTGGGATTAACCCGGGGGCCATTCACGCGGCGTGGACCTTGGCAGGACTGCACGTCCTGGATCGCCCCGAGGTGGCTCTCGCGCTGACGGCGGCACTAAAGCATCCAGCGCCGGGCGTTCGCCGGAACGCGGCCTTGGTGAGTGCCCCGCTGGAGTGGAGCGGAGCGGCTATTCTCGCAGCGCGGTTGATGGATGATCCCGATGCACAAGTGCGACTGGCGGCACTATTGTCACTGGCAGAGGGTGGCGCGGATGCGGCCGTGGCGACTGGGATTGCAAATCAACTGATGCAAGAACGAGCCATGAGCGACGCCACAATCCGCGACGCGGTGACATGTGCTGCGGCCCGCAATGCGGAAGCGGTGATTCGTCAGTTGATCGGGAGTTCTGAAACACTGTCGGCGGAAGCTCTCAAGATCGTGTCGATTGTGTCCCATCACTGGGCGCGGAGCGAACCGGCTGCGCAATCGATGGCCGATGTACTGACCACCTTGCCAAACACGCAGCGGGAAACGGCCTCGGCGGTAGTGGTAGGATTGGCGGGTGGCTGGCCAAAGGATCGTCGGCTGCAGTTGACCGCTGCGGCGGAAGCGGTCCTTCCGGTGACCTTTGAAACACTCACTCCGGAGGCACGGGGCAGCCTCGTGCGGCTGACTCAGCAGTGGGGGGTGAAGACTGTCGATGCGTTGATTGAACAGATGGTCGCTCAGTCGAAGACCGTCCTGAGCGACGAGTCGGCGACGGACAACGACCGCGAGGCAGCGGCGCGACAGTTGGTCTCATTTCTGCCGGACAGCGACGCCGTGGTGGTCATGCTTGCCGAAACGCTGACGCCGCGGACTTCCCCGGAATTGTCGGAGGCACTGCTGGCGGCGATGGCGACCAGTCGCGGTTCCTCACTGGGCGAGACGCTTGTGAGCCTCGCTGTGAAGTCATTTGGTCGTACCCGAGCGGCTGCGTTGACGGCGTTGATGTCGCGTGCCGAACTGACGTCCACGTTGCTCGCGGCCATCGCTGACGGAAAATTGTCGTGGAGAGACTTGCGGCTGGATCAGCAGCAGGCGCTGGCCACCCATCCGGACTCGGCGGTGCGGAAACGGGCCCGTGAACTCCTGCAGACGACGGGGACGTTGATTTCGTCGGATCGTGCCGCGATTGTGGCTGAGTATCAGCCAGCAACTCTCGAGGCGGGCAATGTGGCCAATGGCAAGTTGCTGTTCACGCAGAAGTGCGCCAACTGTCACCGCCTGGGTAGTGAGGGGAAGGTTGTTGGTCCCGATCTGACGGGGATGGCGGTGCACCCGCGCAAGGAACTGTTGGCACACATTCTTGATCCGAGCGGCAGCGTGGAGGCCAACTATCGGTCGTACCTGCTGGTGACTGCGGAAGGGCAGACGGTCACCGGGCTGCTGTCTGGAGAATCGCGAACGTCTGTTGAGTTACTTGATGCCGAGGGCAAGCTGCATGCGATTCCCCGTGAGGAGATTCTGGAGTTTCAGCCCTCTCCCAAATCGCTGATGCCGGAGGGGTTTGAGAAGCAGTTCACCGTGACTGACATGCGCGATCTGCTGGAGTTCCTGACGCAGAAGGGGAAGTTCGTTCCGCTTGATCTGCGCAAGGTCGCCAGTGTGGTCAGTACCCGGGGTATGTTCCAGAACGCAGAGAGCCGGCAGGAAGCGATCACGCTGCCGGAGTGGGGACAAGTCACAGTGGCCGGCGTGCCGTTCTTGCTGATCGATCCGCAGGGGACGCGCACCAAGAACATGGTGCTGCTGCGCGGACCGCGGGGGCCGTTTGCTCCGCAGATGCCAGAGTCGGTGCAATTGCCAGTGCAGGCCCGTGCGGCCGCCATTCACGTGTTGGGGGGCGTGGGAGGGTGGAGCTTCCCGGCGACTCGCGAGCCGACCGTCTCCATGAGCGTGGTCCTGACGTTTGAGGATGGGGGCACAGAGCGACATGACCTGATCAATGGGGTTCATCTGGCAGACTACGTGCGCCAGGTTGACGTCCCCGAGTCGGCGTTTGCGATGGCGGACACTGAGGGGCAACAGTTGCGTTACATCCGGATTCCCGTGAAATCGCAGTCTGCCGTGACTTCCGTCGAATTGGTCAAGGGAAATGACGTCACGGCCCCGCTCGTGGCAGCGATCACACTCGAGTCGCCCTGATTGGGGGTAGCGCGGCTCACGGCGGGAATTCCCTGCTCACCCGGGCGGGGAGTGTGGCCAGAACGTCGGAGCGCCGCGTCGACGACAAATGGGGGCCGAGGGGCACGAAATGCAATTGTGACACCTCTCTGTTCCCAGGGGGTGGGGTGAACTATTCTCTCGGGCGCTGAGTGTCGGCGTCCCTGGAGAAGCCTGTGTCAGAGTCAGATCGCGTTCCCGATCACGACGGTAGTGCCCCGGGAGAGATTTTTCATCACCCGTTGAGTGCGCGTGTCCCCGAGCATGTCGGCCACGGAGTGCCCGCGAATGGCGCCGTCGTGATCGGCGGGCCGACCGAATTCATTCTCGATTTTGTCCATCGCATCTCGCACCCCTATTTTGTGGTGGCGCGGGTGGTGCTCGCTCCGCCGGTCGCGAGGCAGTTTCTCGCAGCGCTGCGG
>JBGSIP010000697.1:0-2880 GCA_041742495.1 Planctomycetaceae bacterium | reverse complement strand
TCGCCGTGGATCGACCGGCGTTGACCCGCGCGGGCGTCGACGCGGATGGGTGCTGATCCTGGCTCTCGCTAACGCGCTGACTCTCGTCAGCCCAGAGTCACTTTCACAACCTGACTCCCGTCGCCCTCGTTCTTGAAATGCCTGAGATGCCTGCCATGCCGACCACGGTGGTCGAGCATGGCATTTTTTTTGGCTTCGCTGCAGTATCCTGATTTTTCAGCCGGCCGTTCGTCGGCGATGTCGACTGTTCAACCCGCTTGGGAAGGGGATTGTGTATGGCTCGCTGGTGGGCGCTGTGTGCGTGTCTGATTCTCTGTGGCTCGGTGAGAGCTGAGGAAGAGTACCCCGTGCATCCCGATGCGGAGGTTCGCGCCGGAGTTCCGCAGGGCGAACTCAAGGGCCCGTTCACCTGGAACAACAGCCAGATCTATCCTGGCACCACGCGCGAATACTGGCTGTACATCCCGGCCCAGTACGACGCCGCCCGTCCCACCTGCCTGTTTGTGGTGCAGGATGGTGTCGGCCGGGCCAAAGGCTGGAAGCTGCCGACCGTGCTCGACAATCTCATTCACGAAGGGGCCGTGCCGCCGCAGATTGGAATTTTCATCAGCCCTGGTGTGGTGCCAGCACCCCACGATCAGGCTCAGCCCCGGTTCAACCGCTCGTTTGAATACGACGCAGTCGGCGATCGATATGCCCGCTTTCTGATCGATGAAATTCTGCCGGAGGTCGGCCGTAGTTATCACCTCAGCACAGACCCCAACGACGCGGCGATCGCGGGGTCCAGCAGCGGCGCCATTGCCGCGTTCACTGTGGCGTGGGAACGCCCGGATCGCTTCCGGCGGGTGATTTCCACAATTGGCACGTACGTCGATTTGCGCAATGGAGGCGAGTATCCCACACTGATCCGCAAGTGCGAACCGAAACCGCTGCGGATCTTTCTGCAGGATGGATCGAGCGACAACAACCTCTACGCGGGCAGTTGGTGGGTGGCCAATCAGTCCATGCTCTCCGCGTTGCAGTTCGCAGGCTACGACGTGAATCATGCCTGGGGCACCGGCGGCCACAACGCGCAGCATTCCACAGCCATCATGCCCGATATTTTGCGTTGGCTGTGGCGCGACTATCCCACTCCCTTGCAAGCGGGTGTCGCTCCCCAGCGCCGCACCGACATCCTGATTCCGGGCTCCCGCTGGGAACTGGTCAGCGACGGACACAAATTCACCGAGGGCCCCGCGGAAGGGGCTCACGGGGATCTGTATTTCACCGACATCCCACAGAATCGCATCTATCGGGTCGCGCCGGATGCCGCTGTCACGATTGCCGCCGAAGAGACCGGCGGGGCGAACGGGCTGATGCTGGGGCCCGATGGGCAGTTGTATGCAGCCCTCGAAGGGGCCGGGAAAATTGTCCGGTACACAATCGAGCCAGATGGCAGACTCTCCGGGCCCGCCACCGTGCTGGAGGATGCCCCTTCCAACGATCTGGTGATTCTCGCAAATGGCCAGGGCTATTTCACAGACCCCAAACAGGGCAAAGTCTGGTGGTTCGACACGACGACCGGCGACCGCCAAGAGGTCGATCAGAAGCTGAAGTTCCCCAATGGGGTGATCTGCTCGCCTGACCAGACGCTGCTGACCGTAGCCGATTCAAAAAGCCGGTTCATGGTTTCGTATCAGATCGCTGCGGATGGCAGCCTGCAGTTCAAACAGGAGTACGCGCATCTGCATGTCAACGATCAGACTCACGAAAGCGGCGCGGATGGGCTCACCGTCGATACAGAAGGGCGTCTCTATGTCACGTCCCGGCTGGGAGTGCAGGTGCTCGACCAACTGGGACGGGTCCACCTGATTCTGGATCGCCCGGGTCCAGGCTGGCTGTCCAACGTCACTTTCGCCGGTCCGGACCGCAGCATGCTCTATGCCACGTGTGGCACGGCGCTGTACCGCCGGCCGCTCAAGGCCCGGGGAATCGCCCCCTGGCAGGCCCCCGTCATGCCCCCCAAACCTCAGTTGTAGGGCTCCGAGCCACAAAGCCCCGTCGAGCGGGCCCGTCCGCCCAGCCCGACGGTTTGACCGTTCTGCAGCCGACCGCCGCCCCTCGCGTGGCACAATTTGCCTCTCCGTCAGCGGCGCTGTGGCCGGAGAGCAAATCTGACCGAATTCTCCGGGCGACGGAGGGGCTATTGACAGTTGGAATCGGGGGGGTGATACTCTGCATTCAGTTCGACACGGCTCCATTCCGTCGAATGTCTTGGCGGTGCCGTGTCAAAGTTTTAGTGTGGATTGGGAAGCGATGGCTGAAGGCACGATCAAGAAGCTGACGGACAAGGGTTTTGGATTCATCGACACGGGCACGGGCAAGGACTTGTTCTTCCACATGTCCAACCTGAGCGGCGTGCGTTTCGATGACCTCCGTGAAGGGCAGCGGGTCTCGTTTAACGAAGGCCATGGACCGAAGGGTCCGCGAGCTGAGGACGTCAGTCCTCTGTAAGTTTGATGGGACTTCGTTAACTGCTCTCTGTGCCGTCCTGACGTCTGCTGGCTTGAGCCTTCAATAGTCCTGACTTCTGTGAGAGTAGATTGGCCGGAATCCACCGGTGGGTTGCCTCGGCAGCCTGCCGGTTTTTTTATGCGCGCAGCGGCCTTCTCAATTCAGCCACACTGTTCCTCATCGAATCGTGAGCGCCGGCACCGCGCGTGACCGTCATCGCAGATGGAACTGTGGCTCTCCACAATGGTGGACGTCAACGCTCATCACAGCTCGCGCAATTCTGCGGGCGACTCCGCCGGTCCGCAGGGAATACGGAAGAAACCCTCAACACGATCGGCGACCGCGATTGCGGGGGTCTGCAGGTTTTGTCACACTTTTGGGCTGCCG
>JBGSIP010000696.1:0-2496 GCA_041742495.1 Planctomycetaceae bacterium | reverse complement strand
GATCTGCCGCCATGATGGCTGCCGAGATGAACCTGCCGCCGCGTGGCAGTGCCCCGGCACCGCTGACGAACGTCGCTGACGAAGCCCCCCTGCTGCGATTCCGTCGCCCCAGCGTCGTGCACTCCTGATCGCTCCACCAACCGACGCACTCGCCACCTGGCGGCGTCGGAAAGTGTCTGCGGCCGTCGCGAGGTCACGCACGGCGGCGATTTCTGGTCACTGGCTACTTTCTGCTGCTGGAAGGCTCGCTTCAGGATGCCCATCCGTGAGTTCCAGGCAACGCGCCCGCCGCCAGATTCGTCTGACGGCGGGTTTTTTCGTAGCGATCAAACGGCGATCACGGCCGACGGGACGGACGCGCCCAGGAGTTCTGAGGATCTGGTGAACCGGGGTCGGTAGCGGTTTTCTTTTTGGACCTGCCATTTAGAATTTCCGACATGAACCGATCCTCCTCCTCAATGATCCGCGTTGGCCTGGTGCAGTCCCGCTGCACCGCCGACCGCAATGACAACCTGGCCCGCGCGATTGCTGGACTGCGCTCTGCCGCCGAGCAAGGTGCACAGATTGTCTGCCTGCAGGAATTGTTTGCGGGCTTGTACTTTTGCCAGTCCGAGGACCACGCCCAGTTTGAACTGGCCGAGCCGATTCCCGGTCCGTCGACGGCGCAACTGGGCCCTATCGCCCGCGAGTTGGGCATTGTGATTGTCGCCAGCCTGTTCGAGCGGCGGGCGCCGGGGCTGTATCACAACACCGCGGCCATCATCGAACGCACCGGCGAATTGCTCGGCGTGTATCGCAAGATGCATATCCCCGACGACCCGCTGTATTACGAGAAGTTCTATTTCACGCCGGGCGATCTTGGTTTTCGTGCGTTTGAGACCAGCGTGGGAAAAATCGGCGTCTGTGTCTGCTGGGACCAGTGGTATCCGGAGGCAGCCCGACTGACCGCGCTGCGCGGAGCCGAACTGCTGTTTTATCCCACGGCAATTGGCTGGCACCCCTCGGAAAAGGCCGAGTTTGGCGAGCACCAGTACAACGCCTGGCAAACGATGATGCGCAGTCACTCGATCGCCAATGGCGTGTACGTCATTGCTCCCAACCGGGTCGGCATGGAAGGTCAGATCCAGTTTTGGGGAGGCTCGTTTGTGTCCAATCCCTATGGCACAGTGCTCCACCAGGCGTCGCACGACGAAGAGGCTGTGTTTTCGGTCGATTGCGACCTGTCACTCATCAACACGGCGCGGACGCACTGGCCGTTTCTGCGTGACCGCCGGATTGACGCCTATGGCGATTTGACAAAGCGATTTATCGATGAGTGATCCCACCCCGCGCGCGTTGGGCTATCGGTTGCCGGCCGAGTGGGAACCTCATGCGGCCACGTGGCTGTCGTGGCCGCACAATGAAAACTCGTGGCCAGGCAAATTTGGCCCGGTCCCCGCCATCTGGCAAGCGTTCGCGCAGACACTCGTCGATCACGGCGAACCGGTCCATATTCTGGCCGGGCAAGGGTCGGTGTGGGACGAAGCGCGCCGCCTGACCGCGGGCCTGCCCCTGATCACCCTGCATGAAAAAGCGACCAACGATGCGTGGATTCGCGATCACGGCCCGATGTTTCTGACCGGCTCGGGGCTCCCCCCTGCACTGGTCGACTGGGACTACAACGCCTGGGGGGGCAAGTACCCGCCGTTCGACGACGATAACGCCGTCCCCGCCTACATTGCCGCGCAGCAAGGGCGTCAACGTTATGTGCCGGGGATGATCCTCGAAGGGGGCTCGATCGAGCCCAACGGGGCTGGCACGCTGCTGGTGACCGCACAGTGTCTGCTCAATCCCAATCGCAATCCGACCCTGTCTCAGGCCGAGATTGAAGCACGCCTGTCTGATTTTGCCGCCATCGATCAGGTGCTGTGGTTGGGAGCATACGGCGATGGCAGCATTGCCGGAGATGACACCGACGCTCACATCGATCAGCTGGCGCGGTTTGTCAGCGAAGATACGGTGCTGGCCGTCGTTGCCGCCGATGACGACGACGAGGATGCGGACCTGTTGCGGCGCAACTTCGAGGCCTTAACCGCATTCCGCCTGCCGGATGGGCGGGCCTTAAATGTGGTTCCGCTCCCGCTCCCTCCGCCCCGGTTCTATGACGACTCCCGCCTGCCGGCGAGCTATGCCAACTTTTATATCGCCAACGGCGTGGTGATTGTGCCAGGGTTCGATGCGGCCAGCGATGACCGGGCGCGCGGCATTCTGGCGGATCACTTCCCCGGGCGCTCCATCGTCGTCATTCCCGCGCTCGACCTCGTCTGGGGGCTCGGCGCCTTCCACTGTGCGTCCATGCACGAACCGATTTAGCGCTGCGCTACTGGGAATCGTTCAGATCCCCCACGATTGTTCGATCAAGCGGTGGGCCTTTGGGCTGTGGATTGCGAACCGGCACAGTGGGCTCCGTGGCTGCGGTCTCTGCGGCGACGGGAGGGGCCGGCGGGTTGCTGGTCG
>JBGSIP010000695.1:0-1742 GCA_041742495.1 Planctomycetaceae bacterium | reverse complement strand
ACCGTTCGGTCGCCGGACAGCATTTCTTCCACTTGCAACAGGCGCGGCGACCACTGGCTCAGCGACCCGACGACACCGACGACTGGCGTGGCAAATCCCGCCTTGGCAGCAGCCAGCGGATGTCCCTGCCCGGCGATGTTGGGATAGCGGTCCCAAATCTGCCCCGCCTGCAGTTCTGCCCATGTGCCAACGGACGCGGAGTTGCCCCGCTCGGCGCCGGGAACTGGAACGCCATACCACGGATCAAACAGCAGAATGCTCTCGTCAGTTTTCACCGCCACGAGCACAGGGGTTGAGCCATCCCACTGGGCGGCGTCACTGCCAGCGGGGAGCAGCAGCACGGCCTCGAAATTCACTTGTCGGCAGAGTTCGCAAAACAGCCACACGCGGTCCGCCAGTCCCCCCGCGCCCACGAGGATCGCTTCGTACAGGGTGTGCGGGAACTGCTGTCCGAACGCTGCCGAAAATCCCAGCAAGTCTTCCGACGTGCGAAACAGCCGAACGACTTTGTCGGTCTGCGTTGTGGAATTGGCGGTTGCACGGTCCGCCGTGCCGCGCAGCAGTACGGCCGTGCGAATATGGGCCACATCGGTGGTCGTATAGCGGTCCTGCTGCAGTTGCGCTGCTGTTTCCGGTCCGAACACGTTGTCGAGCGTCGCCAGCATCTCCGGCGAGGCGGCAAATAGTGGCTTCTTGATGCAGGCCACCTGCCAGTCGTTCAGCAGCTTGGCGGCGGTGGCTTCGTCTGACTGCAGCCCCAGCACACCTGGTTTCAGCACGCCATAAGCCCGCAGGAACCGCTCTTCACACACCGAGGAAGACGCCGCTGCAGGCCGGCGGGGGGCCGCAGTCTCTTTGTTGGATTCAGACTTCACCGCTGGCTTGGGGCAGCCCGAACTGAGCACACAGCACAGTGCCAGCAGCCAGCCGCCTGTTTGTCCCCATCCGCCCGTAACCTGCATGTCACACCGCAATTCTGAATGCCGGGAAACGGCAGTAAAAAATGATCGAAACGAAAGACCGGCCACACTGCGCCCGCTGCGTGCCACCGCAGTGATGGCCTCTGTGAAATACCCGCCCGGACGGCACCTTCGGTGGCGAAAACTCCCTCTGAGTACGAATTCTCGCGGCACTTCGCGGGACGTGCCACCGATCAATTGATGATTTTTGCATCGCTTTTCGAGAACGCCGCCGGCGAACCAGTCGTCGTTCATCCCGCGTGATTCTTCAGCCATCGTCGATCACAGGGTGCCACTGCTGGCTTGTCCAGCAGTGAGGGGATTTGTCAGTCATGCTGCGTCGGACGCGAACTGAACGTGATCCCGGCGATGCCTCACAAATCGCGATCGACGGTCCCGTCGAGGGCCCAAACCACGGACGCGTTCCAAGCACAGCGACCTATCCCGCCAAGACGATCTCCCGAATGCGTGTCAATTGCCGTGCCAGCGGGGCGAAGTCCTCCATTCGCAACATGTTGGGGCCATCGCTGGGGGCGGTGTCTGGAGCAGGATGTGTTTACAGAAACACGACGTCTTCACCAGCGGCCACGGCGGCGCGGGCGACAAACGGCACCATTTCCCGCCGACCCCCGGTTGTCTTGCCCCCTGGCATCTGCACACTGTGCGTCGCATCAATGCAGACCGGCACGCCGTTTTGACGCATGATGGGGAGGCACCGGACATCGTTGATCAGGTTGCCGTAGCCAAACGTCGTCCCACGATCGGTCAGCAGAATCCGTTCGC
>JBGSIP010000694.1:0-2806 GCA_041742495.1 Planctomycetaceae bacterium | reverse complement strand
AGCGAACATTCCGCCGTGTTCCAGGCGCTGGCCTGCGGCCGTCGCAGCGAAGTTCGCCGCGTCATCCTCACCGCCAGTGGCGGGCCGTTTCGCGAAGCCACGCTCGATCAACTGGCCCATGTCACGCCCAAGCAGGCCTTGGCCCACCCCACCTGGAACATGGGGCCCAAAATCACCATCGATTCCGCCACGATGATGAACAAGGCCCTCGAGATTGTTGAAGCCCGCTGGCTGTTCAATCTGTCTGCCGATCAGATCTCCGTTGTCATTCATCCGCAGTCGCTGATTCACTCGCTGGTCGAATTTTGTGACGGGTCGGTCATCGCCCAGTTGAGCCCCCCCGACATGCGGTTGCCCATTCAGTATGCGCTGACACATCCGCACCGGACCGTGCCGGTCAGCACGCCGTTCCCGTGGGACATTGCGCAGCATCTGGACCTCTACCCGCCCGACGAAGACCGCTTTCCCGCCTTGGCGCTCGGCTTTGATGTCGCCCGGCGAGGAGGCACCTGCGGCACGGTCCTCAATGCGGCCAACGAGATTGCCGTCGACCGGTTCCTGTCCGGCACCCTATCATTCCGCGATATTCCGAACCTGTGCCGAACGGTCTTGCTGGCACACGATTTCGATCCCGATCCCAATTTTGACGAGGTCCTGCGACTGGATCACTGGTCGCGGGCGGAGGCCCTGCGTTGGACGTCCTGATTTCACTAGGTATGGAACATTCGTTGGTACTGGCTGCCATTTCGCTGGGAGCCATCTGGGGGATTACCAAAGCGGCCATCGGGCTCGGGCTGGTGATTTTCTTTCACGAACTGGGACACTTTGCCGTTGCCAAATGGTGCAACGTGCAGGTGGAACGCTTCAGCATTGGCTTTGGCCCCATTCTGCTATCCAAGCAATGGGGCGAAACCGAATATGCGCTGTCGGTCATTCCCTTTGGCGGCTACGTCAAAATGCTCGGCCAGGACGATGCCGATCCCGGCCAGATGGTCGACGCCCAGATCGCTGAAAATCCCCGCTCGTACGTCGCCAAGACGGTTCCGCAGCGGATGGCCATCATTTCCGCTGGTGTGACCATGAACGTCATCACCGGCATCCTGTTTTTTGCCTTTGCCTTCTGGCTGGGCGTCTGGTCGTCCCCCAGCACGGCGGGCAATGTGCAGATTGGCCTCCCTGCCTGGCAGTCCGGGATGCGCGTGGGTGATCGCATCACCTCGATCAACGGCCGCGTGGTGGAGTCCTATGGGGACATCATTCGTCACACGGCATTGAGCAGTTCGACGGACCTGGACGTCAACGGCGTTTCCGCCAACGGCACCCCATTCAGCCGGCGCGTCGTCGCGGCGTGGAACGAAACCCGCTATCGCATTGGTGTGGAACCGACCGTCGGTCTGGTCCTGCCGGCGGGAGTTCCCGATTTCTGCGTGCCACGTTCAGCAGCCTCCAAGGCTGAACCACCGTTGACCGGCGGGGACATCATCCTCGGTGTGTCAGGAGTCCCGATTTCCACGTATGCGGACTTGCAGACCCAGTTCAATCTCCGCATTGACGAAGAAGTCGTGCTCACCGTTCGCAAGGCCGACGACCCGAACGCGCCGACTCGTGAAGTGAAGATTCCTCCCAATCCCTTTGTGAGCCTGGGGATCGAACTGGAAATGGGGCCGGTCGTCGCGCTGCAGAAGGATGGCCCCGCCGCCAAAGCGGGCATGCAGACCGAACACAAGATCATCCGGGTGAACGACGAAAACGTCGGCGAAACCGTCAACGCCATTCGCCTGTCGGAATGGTTCTCGGCCCACGCCGGTGAAGAAGTGAGCGTGACGGTGGTCCGGGAGGTCGAAGGTTCCGGCCGCGAGGAGAAGGTACTCAAGCTGATTCCCGATGCTCGCCCCGCCTGGGCGGAATACCCCACGCAAAAGAACGAACCGCTGTCGATTCCTTCGATTGGTGCCGCCTACCATCTGCTGCCCGCCGTGCGACAAGTCCGCTCGGGCGGTCCTGCAGATGGGAAAATTCAGGTCGGCGACCGCATTCTCAGCTTTGAACTCTTCCTCCCGGAGGGGGCCACCGATTCGGCAAAGGCGGAGCCTTCCCTGCGATTTGACCTGCAGGACGACAAAAACCGCAACTGGGCCTGCGCCTTTTGGCGCATGCAATTGTTGCGCGAACGGCACGTCCGTCTGCTCGTGAAACGGGTCAACATCCCCGAGCCGCAGACGGTCGAACTGATTCCCGCCGTGATGCCCGACTGGAACGCACCGATGCGTGGTTTCGGTCTGGAGCCCTTGCGTGAAATCCGTCGTGCGGCGACCTTCGGCGAAGCGGTCACGATGGGCCTGCGCCACACCCGTGACTCGGCGCTCGATATCTACCTCACCTTGCGCAACCTCATCGCGCAACGACTCTCCTATCAGGAACTCCACGGTCCGATTGGCATTGCGAAAGTCGCCTATCGATCGGCCTCGATGGGCTATGCCGACTTGCTGCTGTTTCTGGGCTTTCTGAGCATTAATCTGGCAGTGATCAACTTCCTGCCGATTCCCGTGCTGGATGGAGGCCACATGGTGTTCCTCATCTGGGAGGGCGTTACGCGCCGCAAACCGAGCGAAACCGTGGTCATCGTTGCCACTTACATCGGCTTGGCCTTCATTCTCGGCCTGATGGCGACGGTGTTGTATCTCGATCTGTTCCACCACAAGCTGCTCACCGGCGGGCCATAGCAGCGGCCGTGTTGGCTGGGCCCAACGTCGCGGCGCGGCGTGCCGGGCGTGGATTGCTGACGCGATGACTCTCGCTCGCGAGG
>JBGSIP010000693.1:0-4014 GCA_041742495.1 Planctomycetaceae bacterium | reverse complement strand
GATTCAGGCGGCCGTGGTGTGCGGCGGACTGATCGCGGCCGCCCCTCCGGCGGTGCTGGACGCATTGCGGGTGTATGCGGAAAAGCTCGGCTTGGCGTTCCAGATTGCGGACGATGTGTTGGATTGCGTGTCGACGGCGGCACAATTGGGGAAAGCGTCCGGAAAGGACGCAGGACGCGGCAAAGCGACCTATCCCGGGTTCTGGGGGCTGGACGAATCGCGCCATCAGGCCCAAGAATTGGTAACGGCGGCAATTGACGTTTTGGCCCCGCTGGGGCCTTCCTCCCACACACTGGCGGCGGTTGCCCGCTACGTTGTGGCCCGGGATCGATAGGACGAGGGATCGAATGATGGACCACCAGATTCTGCCGCTGATCAATTCTCCGCGCGACCTCAAATCGCTCTCGTCGGCCCAGTTGGCGCAACTGGCGGACGAAATCCGGGACGAATTGTGCTCCGTCGTGGAGTCACGGTCGGCCCACTTTGCCAGCAATCTGGGGGTGGTGGAACTCTGTTTGGCGCTGCACCTGGTGTTTGACTTCACCCGCGACCGACTGATCTGGGATACCGGCCACCAGATTTATCCTCACAAACTGGTCACGGGGCGGTACCCGCAGTTCAAAACCATCCGCCAGCGTGGCGGTCTGATGGGTTATCCCAACCCCGAAGAGAGCCCCTACGATCTGTTTGTCACCGGGCATGCCGGTGCCAGCGTCTCGACTGTCTTGGGTTTGCAGACGGCGGACGATCTGTTGTTTGACGATGGCCGCAAGTCGGTGGCGGTGATTGGCGATGGTGCCCTCCCCTCGGGCGTGGTCTTTGAGGCGATGAACAACGCCGCGGGATTGAACAAAGACATCCTGGTCATTCTCAACGACAACAAGATGGGCATTTGTCCGCGCGTCGGCGGACTGGCCAAGTATCTGGACAAAGCCCGGGTGGCGCCGTTCTACAACGGTCTCAAGCGTGATGTGGCCTGGGCGCTCAACAAGTTGCCATTGGTCGGCGAGTCCATGGAGCATGGCCTCTCGCAGGTCAAAGAGGCCGTCAAGGCGTTGCTGCACGGCGGCATGCTGTTTGAGGAAATGGGCTTTCGTTACATCGGCCCGATTGACGGACACGACCTCAACCAGTTGCGCAGCACGTTGGAGATGGTCAAGGACGTCAAGGGGCCCACGCTGCTGCATGTGTTCACGCAGAAGGGGCAGGGAGTCGGCCCGGCCTGCGAAGATCCGGTCAAGTTTCACACCCCCCCGCCGATTGAACGGAGCCAGAACAGCATCCGTGTGAAGTCGGCCGACAAGTCGCAGCCGGCCTACACCGATGTCGCCAGTGACACCATTTTGAAGCTCATGCGGCAGGATGAGCGAGTGGTGTGTATTACTGCGGCCATGTGTCAGGGCAACAAGCTCGATCGCGTTCGCGCCGAGTTCCCCACGCGATTTTTTGACACGGGTATCTGCGAAGGGCACGCCGTTGCGTTTGCTGCCGGCATGGCCAAGTCGGGTTTGCGGCCAATTGTCGATATCTACAGCACGTTTCTGCAGCGCAGCTTTGATCACATTTTCCAGGAGGTCTCGCTGCAGAATCTGCCGATGGTCTTCTGCATGGATCGGGCCGGCCTGTGCGGTCCTGATGGTCCGACGCACCACGGCGTGTTCGACAACACGTATATGCGCACCTTCCCCAACATTCAGGTGATGGCCCCGGCGGATGCCTGTGATCTGGAAGCGATGCTCGCGTATGCCGTGAACGCCACCGGGCCGACTTCCATTCGCTATCCCAAAGCCGCAGCCGAGCGGCTGGAACGGACACGCACTCTGCCAATCGAGCCGGGCGTGAGCGAAGTGTTGCGTGAAGGGCGCGATGGCACCCTGCTGGCGTTTGGTTCGCTGGCCGGAGACTGTCTGCGAGCTGCCGAAACGCTGGCCTTGCGACACGGACTGGATGTGGGCGTGGTCAATGCACGTTTCCTCCGGCCGCTGGATGAACACCTGGTGGAAGGGTTGCTGACCGAACATGACTTCCTCATTACAGTCGAAGAGTCCACGCTCAACGGCGGGTTTGGATCGGCCATTCTGGAGTTTGCCAACGAGCGGCGGCTGTCGGCTGCCAACGTGAAGCGGCTGGGAATTCCCGACCGCTTCATTCCGCACGGCGAACGCGAAGAACTGCTGGCCGAAATCCAGCTCGATGCCGCGGGCTTTGTGCAGGCGGCTTTGGAAATGTCACACATGGCTCCGGTGTCTACACACTAGACGCCAACCCGCGTCAAACGGTTGGCCATCTTCGCGGCCGGTCAGTGTGCTGTCGGCATTCGGTCTGCCCGGGCTGCCGTAGCTTCGACAACTTGCTTGCGATCATGTGGCCCCGTCAGCGCGGCGGAGCCCTTTTTGTCTGTCTCTGCATCTCTGGTCTTCGCGCCACGTCCTCCCCGACGTCCGCCGCGGGCTGTTACTGGATCGAATGACGCATGCCTCACCAGATTCTCTGCCCTGACATCGCTGCCCCCTCCGCGGCGACTGGCAACACGACCACTGGCAGCACAGGGTGGATGACGCTGTGCGTTCTCACGGCCTGGGTTGTCGCGCCCGCCGCATTGCAGGCGCAAGTCACCATGACCGAAGACGCGCAGAGTCCGCGCGTGTATGCTACGGAAATGACCGCCACTGTCGCTGGCAAGCTCAGCACGCCGCGACTGGGGGCCGAGCCGACGGTTGTTCCGCTGGAGGTGGAAGCGACGGCGTCATTCTTTGAGCGGCGGTTGCCACCTGCCGGCCGGGATGAACGCGCCTGCCGGGCGGTTCGCCACTACGAACGCTGTTCTGCCCAGATCAAAACGGGTCCCGAGCCGGTGACGGAGTCGCTGCCGCCGAACCTCAAGGAAATTGTGGTGGAGGGATCGCGGCGGGGGCCGCTGCTGTATGCCCCCAAGGTGGTGCTCTCGCGCAGTGCGCTAGATATGTTGGAGATGCCCGGAGATCCGGTGGGCACCTACGGAATGCTTCCCAAAAAGCCTGTCGCCGTGGGAGAAAACTGGAAGCCGGATGACTGGGTACTCCCCATGCTGGCGAGCGTGGAAGCGGTGACCAAATCACAATTGAATTGCCAGTTGGTCTCGGTGGAGTCCGACGTGGCGCGGATCACTTTTGAGGGAGCGGTCAGCGGTGCCGTGGCAGGAGCCACCACGGAAGTGACCGTCACCGGGACGCTGCTGTTTCACACGAAGGACGGCTATGTCGCGGGTCTGGATCTGGAGCAAAAAGAGAAACGCGCCATCGGCTCTGTGAATCCCGGTATGGACGTCACTGCGAAGGTGGTGTTCCGCCGCCAGCCTGCCACGGCCACGCCGCTGGATGCCTTCGATCCGGCATCGGTTTCGCTCGATCCCGGACGGGCCGCGGAAATCCTCACGTTTCAATCCGCTCAATGGCGGTTGCGATTTTTCCACGGCCGCAACTGGCACGTCTTCCAGGACATTCCGTCCGTGGTGGTGCTGCGAATGGTTCACGAGGGGAGTCTGGTGGCCCAATGCAACGCGTCGCTCATTGGTCGCAAGCCGGCGGGCAAGCACACGACGACCGACGAATTTGTCGCCGACATCAAACGCAGCCTCGGAGAAAAACTGACCGAGGTGGTGGCGACTGAGGAAGTGTCGACTGGTGACAGCCGGTACCTGTTTCGCGCCAAGGTCGCCGGGACGGCGAATGGCATCGATATGCGATGGCACTACTACCTGCTGGCCAATCCAGACGGCCGACAGGTTTCATTTGTGTTTGCCCTGGAACCGACCGGAGAGCAGACGCTGGCCGAGCAGGATCTGGCGATTGTATCGAGCGTGCAGTTTCTGCCGGAGTGATCTGCCGGACCAGGTCTTGGCCGTCACTGCGACCATCTGAGCGTCCGGCGCGGCCGGTCACCAGGACGTCGTTGCGCCGTGTTGTGCCAACTGTGACGTTGGCCGAACGGGCGTTGAACGGGCGGTCGGCTTCACGATGAAGTCCTGCTGGTGAT
>JBGSIP010000692.1:0-2198 GCA_041742495.1 Planctomycetaceae bacterium | reverse complement strand
ACAAGATCGACCGCCCGGACTGCAACCCCGATTCGGCCCTGTCGGCGATGTTCGATCTGTTTATCGAACTGGGAGCCGATGACAAAGTGCTCGATTTCCCGTTCATCTACGCCAGCGGCCGCAGTGGCTACGCGACGCACGACCCCACGGTCCGGGAAGGGACCATCCAGCCCCTGCTGGACATGATTCTCGAGCGGATTCCCGGGCCGAAGGTCGATACCGACAATCCCTTCCGCATGGCCGTCACCACGCTGTCGTGGTCGCAGTATGTCGGGCGGATTGTCACCGGCAAGATTTTGAGCGGCAGCATCAAGGCGGGCCAGAAGGTCGCCGTGATGCGGTCCAGCGGCAAGGCGGAAGCCGCGGTCGCCGAAAAAGTCGAAGCGTTTGCCAAGCTGGGCCGGACGGAAGTCGAAATCTGTGAAGCGGGGGACATTGTGGCCCTCACCGGGCTCCCCGATCCCGAAATTGGTGACACGATCACCGATCCGACGTTCCTCGAAGCCCTGCCGCGGATGCCAGTCGACGAACCGACGCTGTCGATGGTGTTTACGGTCAATTCGTCGCCGTTCGCTGGTAAGAGTGGCGCCAAGTTCCTGACCAGCCGTCACTTGCGGGAACGCTTGCAGCGTGAACTGCGGTCGAATGTGGCGTTGCGCGTCGAAGACATGGAAGAAAAAGAGTGCTTCCGCGTTTCCGGCCGCGGGCTGCTGCACCTGTCCGTGCTGATCGAGCAGATGCGCCGCGAAGGCTACGAGTTGTCGGTCGGCAAGCCCGAAGTCATTCGGCGGCGCGTGAATGGCGTGGTGCAGGAACCGTTCGAATTGCTGGAAGTCGATGTCCCCTCCACAGACGTCGGCCCCGTGATGGAAATGGTGGGGGCCCGTCGTGGCCTGCTGCTGGACATGGTCGGCAACGAAACCGGCTTCTCGCACCTGAAGTTCAGCGTCCCTGCCCGTGGTCTGATCGGTTTGCGGACGCGTCTGCTGAACGCCACCAAGGGCGAAGCTGTGATGCACCACCGCTTTGAGGAATACCGCCCGGCCGAAGGGGATGTTCCGCACCGTGCCAACGGGGTGCTGGTGTCGCAGGACAACGGCAAGGTGACTGCGTTTGCCCTGTCGAAACTGCAGGAACGCTCGGAACTGCTGGTCTCCCCCGGTACGGAAGTCTACGAAGGGATGATCGTCGGCGAGAACTCGCGCGACAACGACCTCATCGTGAACCCCGTCAAGGAAAAGAAGCTGACCAACATGCGGGCTTCCGGTTCCGACGAAAACATCATCTTGCGGCCCGCTCGTCAGATGTCGCTCGAAATGGCGCTGGAATACATTGAGGACGACGAGTACGTCGAAGTCACCCCCACGTCGATCCGGCTGCGAAAAATCTTTCTCACTGAGAACGAACGCAAGCGGCTCAACCGTCGCGCTGTGGCGGTTGAGGCTTGATTCTGGCTGGTCGGGGGGACCGGTTGAGAACTCGGTACGCATCAGCAATTGCCGTTTGTTATACTCCTCTGGTGACCGCTGGTTGCGGAATTCCGCAACCAGCTCCCAGACGGTGCCGGGCCTTGCTGAGGCGGCCGAAACGCCGGTCTCTTCGTGCAACGCCCCTGCAGGAGATTCCCCATGTCGTTGCGCGTGCGCTCCCGATTGTGCGTTCTGATTCTGCTGGCCAGCCTGCTGACTCCGCTCCATTCCGGACGCGCGGACGATTCCGCCGCTGTCGTCGCCATCCGCGAAGCGGGTGGGCAGATCCTGCCTGTCGCCAAGAACGACGACCGCTGGGATGTCGCCTTTCATCTGTCGGACAAGCCGGTCACCAATGCCGCCCTGCAGCAGTTGACCGGCATCGGTCCGGTTTACAGCCTGAATCTCCGCGGGACGGCGACCAACGATGAGAGCCTGGCCATCATCGCCGGGGTTCCCGGTTTGACACGTCTGCATCTAGAGCGGACGCAGATTACAGATGCGGGCCTCGCTCACCTGTCGACGCTGGAGAATCTGGAATATCTCAATCTCTTCGGCACTCAGGTCACGGACGCCGGACTGGCACACCTGTCCAAGTTGACCCACCTGCGCCGACTCTACGTCTGGCAGACGCCGGTCACCGAAGCGGCGATGCGCAAGTTGGAAACCGAGATCCCCGGACTCGTTGTGGTGGGCGAGGTGAAACTGCCGGATCTGCCTCCGGCTGAA
>JBGSIP010000691.1:0-2546 GCA_041742495.1 Planctomycetaceae bacterium | reverse complement strand
ATCACTGGTGGGATCGCCTGTCACTGAACGTGGCCGCCCGCAGCCGCCACACCGGCGGGGCCCACACCCTGCACTGCGACGGCCACGTGCAGTTCGTCAGCAACTCGATCGACGGCCGCATCTGGACCGCCATCGGCAGCCGAGCCGAAGGCGAACCGGTTGGCGATTTCTGAGCGCCGCCAATGGGAGCGACGAAAGTGCCGCCGCGATACAGGTGGCCTGCTCACCGGCGGACTGGGGCTCACCCGCGGACTGGCTGGAGCCAGGCTGTTTCGCGCGGCGTGAATTTGGCAGCTTGCCGAAGCGAACCGAACCCAACTCAAATACCACCTGGTGCGCAATTCGGGGTCAGGTCGCCACAATCCTAGCCCGAGGTAATTGTGAAGTTAATTTCGTTCTTTCCACGAGTGACCTCAGCCTCGAGTGTCGTTTCCGTATTGAATTTAGCAGGTATTCGCTCCTTGGCAGTGCGAATCATTCCATCCGAGGATTCATCGACGACCGCAGTCGAGACCCGGACGACATGCTTGCCGACGAGTGCACCCATCTCGCTCATGCTGTAGCCGAGGCGATATCGCCCGTTGGAATCGGTGAAGCCATCAGACTGCCGACCCGGTCCCACAGGGATGAAAGTGATTTGCGCAGCTTGCAATGGCTGGCCATCGAACGTAATCACTCCGCTCACATCACCAAGTTGAACACCGTTCCCTCCGCAGCCGGATGTGACCATCATCATGCCGCAGGACAGCACGGCTATAAGACGACAAAGCTTCGGGTGCATGGCCAAACGATTCCCAGAAAGCGTACTGATTGCAAGAAACCCACGGCGCTTGCGGCAGGCATTGAACAACAATGGGCGTTCCGGCGGGAAGAACCCACCGGAACGCCGAGGATCAGCCTAAAATTCGCCAACTGGCTCACCGTCGTATCGGCTCAACAACCGAGTATACGTGGAGCCGATATAGGCTCCGGCCGAGGCCGCCGGTGTGAACTTCTGATCAATATTCTCCGACAGGAATCGAACTGAACCGTCCGCGAGAACGAATTGTGCTCCGCCCTTGTGCAAGCTGGAGAATCCAAACAGGCAATTGTTGGCAACAATGTCATTGATTCCGACGGCTCCACCCCCAAGACCGTTTCGGATAGTCAGTTGCCCGTTGTGATAGTTGACAGCAAAGAGATTGCCAGCAGCACACGCGACTGGATTTCCGGTCGGCCGTGTGAGCTCCCATGCCCGCTCGCCCAGCATCAGCGTATTGCTGGTTCCGTCAGTAATGTCCTTCAACGCCATCTTGGAGTCTTGGTAGAAAACTCCATCGGAGCCTGCTGCGTAGTTGGTTGCCCCCCACCCTGGATTCAACACGGAAACGGAGCCCTCCCCTTGCCCACCAAGCGGCCGCCCGAGTGCCACTTGTGGCTGCAGTTCACTCCCAGGTAGTTGGTAGAGGCGACTTCAGTACTGTTGGCAGTTGTCGCCCCGGTTTCGGTCGGCAGGTGAATCCGCTGATTCGCGTTTGAATTCAGCACTGGAGCGACGTCCGAAGGACAGCGGAACGATTCCAAGGGCTGCTTCATGGCAGTCGCTGACGCTCCCGTAGCAGCAGCATCCGAGGCGAGAGTTCGACCAGGTTGGAGTATGTCGTACAACGGACCCTGCTCCATGAATGGCAAAATGTAGGCGTTCCAGGCCCAGCCGGAACGTGGCCCGTTTCCACCGGCATCCACACTGTTTTCTTGGGTCACATACCCCGGAGGCAGAACACGATACGTGTCGTGGTAGTTGTGAACTGCTAGACCCAACTGCTTGAGATTGTTCTTGCAAGAACTACGGCGAGCAGCCTCGCGCGCCTGTTGAACGGCAGGCAGTAGTAGGGCAACCAAAATGGCAATGATCGCAATGACAACAAGTAGCTCAATCAGGGTAAATCCGGCAGATCGACGCAGAGAACGCGGCTTCATGACGCAACCCCTCAGTAAATTAGAGATATGACCACGAGACGGAGACACGACAGCTCACCTTGGGCGCAACGGCCACCAATCCATACATTGCCCCGCGTAGATGCGTGGCCATATTAGCCGACCGCCCAATGCCTTTTCAAGCAATATTGACGCCGTTTCGACTCGCGCAAATGAACCCTCTCCGCCGACTTCGTTACCGAGTCAGCACAAATCAGTTTTCCCTAGCCGCCACAAAGAGATTGAATGCTCGACCGTGTGGTGCAGCTGTTTGGCGTGATAGTTTGGTCCACACTTCGACACGGATCGATTCTGCGCATATTTCCACCAGCAAGCCGTGTCCCGCGGGTCGACGAGTGGAGAGAGAGATAGCAGAAAATTGCGATGGTTGCCGTAGCGAGCAAGGAGAACCCCGGCCGACAGCCCTCGAGGCAAAAAAGAAGTGCCGGTAAAAACGAACCAGCCCGGTGGGATCTTTCGATCTCACCGGGCTGGTGTTGTATGCAGAGGTTGGTGAATTGAATGTTCAGAAAGTTATGGCGACTGATTTTTGGTCGCAGAAGATCTGACTGGCTAAGGTCAGAGCTTCT
>JBGSIP010000690.1:0-3598 GCA_041742495.1 Planctomycetaceae bacterium | reverse complement strand
CGAGCTGCTGCAGCAGTGGGGGAGCGCGGCGGTCCGCAGTGCCGGGCGGACCGAAAGCGGTCGTCGCGATGACAGTGACGAACTGATTCGCGCCATCCGTCAGCAATAGGGGCCACCCGAGGGTTTGGGTGGCGATGAGCCTGGCATGGGGACGGCCCGTCATGGCGGACAGGGAGGGGGCCTTTCGTTTCATTTCACTTCGATTCGTTTCGCAAGGACATCCGAGACATGGGAAATCAACTGCGCTATCGCAGCGGGATAGTTCAACTGGTGAGGCTGCCAGTGTTGGCGGGGACAGTGATTGAGGCAGGCGATCTGGTGTATTGGGACGGCACCAGTGTGAAGCCCGCCGGAGACTTCGCGTGGACCACGAATCTGGCCACGACGCAGGCCAGCTTTGCGGCGTCGTTTGCTGGCGTGGCACATGAGGTCTCGGCGGCGGGTGAGACTGAGCCGATTTCCGTCGATGTGAGCGCATTGTCTGTTTACGAGTTCGACGCGGTGACGGGGACACATCGGTTTGGCGCAGCGGTGGCACCGGCAGAGTCAAGCGCGCACCTGGCGAGCCAGCAGTTGGCGGCGGTGGCGGTGGCGACTTCACGCATCGGCCGCGTGATTGATGATCGCGATCATGCACGGCCGGTGGTTCGTGTGCGCTTTCATTCGTCGCTGGCTCATTGAGCGGATGCAGCCACGTGGCTGGGACGGGGGCTGCAGTGCCTTCGATTCGTCTCGTGCAGCCGGGCTTACGTATGCAGCCGGAGCTGATTCCCAGAGCCCGCGACCGGCAGGGCTCCAGTGCCTCTGATGACTTCCAATGTCAATGAAGGGTTTGCCAATGCGCGGACAGGATCTGCACGACTGGGTCGAATCGCTGGGTGCCGAGGGTTTCTATCACAAAGTCTGCGGGCTGCTGAATGAGCAGCGACTGACGCCGGATGACTTCAGCTATCGTGAGCTGGCGGCGGCAACCGGAGTGCTGGGCGAACTGACGCGATTGCAATCTGGCTGGGGCGACGGGAAGCCGGCGACGGCGCTGTTGCGCGAGTCGGGGACGGGGGTCAATTCCAGTCTGTTCCAGGTGGTGACCGGAGAGCTGATTGGCCGCAAGATTCTCGCCGGGTACGAGGACGAGGCGGGGTTTGTCGGCGACCAACTGGTGACGGTGATTCCCAGCCGCTACCGGCAGCAGAAGCTGGCGGGATTTCGCGCGCTCGCCGGCCCGACGGATGTGCCGGAGGGGCATGCTTATGAGGAGTCCACGTTCGAAGAGAAGTTCGTGACGACGACTGAGTCGAAGCGGGGCCGGATTCTGTCGATCACGGAAGAGCTGATTGCCTTTGATCAGACCGGTGAGATTCATCGTCGGGCCATGGCGCTGGGGTATTACCTGCGGCAGGAGCGGGAGCGCACGATCATTCGTGGTGTGACCGACGCCGATGCGGCGGCGGGGCGATTTGTCTATCAGCCGGCGGGGACAGGGACGCCGCTGTATGCGGATGATGGCAGTCATCGCAACTACATCGGTAGCGGCAACACGACGAGCCCCGACTTCGATGCGGGAGTGCCGTTGGCGGACTGGACCGACATTGAAGCGGCGTTGCACTATCGGGCTGTCGAGGTGCGTGACGATCGCATTGATGGCGAATCGCGCCCGATTGTGTCGGCCGCACGGCAACTGCTGGTTCCCGAGCGACTGCGCGGCAAGGCCCGCAGCATTGCTCATGCGACCGAGGTCACCGCGACCGGCGAGGACAACCAAACGCGGGTGGCGAACCCGATTGGCGGCATGTTCGAGGTGTTGAGCAGTCCCTTTATTGACGAACAGGGGGGGACTGCGGCGCAGGACTGGTATCTGGGGGACTTCCGCCGGCAGTTTGTGTGGACGGAGATCTGGCCGGTGCAGACGTTCCTGCAGCGGGCCGACAGCGAAGCCGCGTTTGGTCGGGACGTGGTCCTGCGGGTGAAGGCAAGGTACTTCGGCGGCATCTCGGCAGTTGACACTGTGTTTGTCACCAAGGTGAGCGGAGCGGCGTGAATCTGGCTGCGGGTCACCAAATGCCATTGCGTCATGAGTCGCGGGCTGCGGGCAGTATTGAGCGAGTGCCGGTCGGGACAGTCTGCCTGGTGGGCTGTTCCGACCGGCGGCCGAGTTGGACATAGCAATTCGCGTGTCTGCGCAGGGCACGCGGGAACCGCGGGCGGGAGTGCGGGTACCGCCGGAACTCAACGAGGGGGGAGGCATGCAGATTGGTGGCCAGACAGAGGCGGTGCCGTGTGTTGAGCGACTCCAGTTGGAACGTCCGGGACGTGTGCGGTGGGAGCTGGCGATTCGTCCGCTGCCGCTGGGCTTCTCGCGACGGCTGAAGGAACAGGGGGTCTGCAGCACTGCGCCACCGCTGCGAGTTGCTCGTGACCGGCAGGGACGGGTGACTCGCGACGAGCGGGGCGAAGCGGTGGTCATTGAAGATCGCCAGGATGCCGGGTGGCTGGCCGCACAGGAGCGCTATCACCAGCGAGTGGCGGTCCTCGCGGTGTGGGAAGCGACGCGGCATGATGGCGATTTGCGATTTCTGGCCGTGCCACCCGAGGGTCACTCCGTGGGGGCGGAGGGCTGGAACACATTTGCCGACGCGCTGCTGGCGGAATTGGAGGAGTTTGGCTTCACGGTAGGCGAACTGGCGTGGCTGTGCGACCGCATTTGTCGGCTCAGCGGGCTGTCGGATCGACATGTGCAGGCGGAGGCGGAGCGTTTTTTCGACGACACGAAGTGAGCGGGGAGCGGCCTCTCGATTACTTCGCTCTGCGGGTGTGTGAACGACTGGGGATGCCCGAGCCGCAATTTTGGGGAGCCCCGTTTCATCTGCAATCGCGCTGGCTGGCCTATGAGCTGGTGCGGTGGGCCGAAGAACGCGCTGGACATCCGACTGGAAAGTGAGCTTTCGTGACCGATCTGACGAATCTGGACTCGCTGACGGGACAGCCGTTGGGCGCGCCGCAACTGCAGGGGTTGCTCGCGCAGATTGACTTGAACATCGCGAACCTGTTGCGCGATGGCAAGCTGGCAGCGGCCCGCTATCACAGCGGAGGGGAGACCGGCCAGGCAATGGATCGCGCCGCCAATCTCAAGGCACTGCTGGAAGCGCGAGCGTACTACGAACGCTTACTGAACAGTCAGGCCGACTGGGCGCTGACGCAGCATGACGACGGACAGACCGGGAGTCACCCATGAGTGAGGAACACTTGGGGCACGGCACCAGTTTGCAAGGCAGTTTGCGGGAAATCAGCAGTCATCTGGCGGCGATGCGGGCCACGCTCGATGCGTTGACGGCCAGTCTGGCCGATCACGAAGCGCGGCTGCGCGGGGTCGAGCGGTGGCAGCATCAGGCGACGCCGCTGATGTCAGCTGTGCTGTTCGTGCTGGGGGTGGTCGTGACCGTGACCCTGGAGCATTGGTTGTAGCGTGCCTGTGTCGGGCAAGGCGGGTCTCTCGGCATCGTGGTGGGAGTTGATCGACGTGCTCAAGCCACTGCCCCGCGATGACTGGTCGATCTTGCGTCTCGACTTCGGAACGCCGGTGACGCTGGCGAGCATTGTC
>JBGSIP010000689.1:0-2704 GCA_041742495.1 Planctomycetaceae bacterium | reverse complement strand
AAACTCGGCGTTCTGTTCGATTTGCCGATGGAGCCAACGGACGGGAGCGTGGCCCTGCTTCCTGATCGCCCGGCGGATGTCGTCCTGCGCGATGTGTCTTACTCCAAGCCTGATGAATCGGCCTCGGTCGAGCATGTCAATCTGCATGTTCGCGCCGGTCATCACGTGGTGTGGGAGGGGGCTACCGGGGACGAACATTCGCTGCTGCTCGATTTGATGTATGCCCTGCGGGTGCCGCAGTCTGGACACCTGCTGATCAATGGGACCGATCCGCGCAATATTCGCCCCGACGTACTCCGCCGCAAGGTTGTGCTCGTGCGGAACGTGGAGGTGTTCTCAGGTACGATCGCACAAAACATTCACCTGGAGCGTCCGGACATTTCGACGAACGATGTCCGTCAGGCCCTGGAGGCGGTGGGAGTGCTGGACTCCGTGCTGGACCTGCCGGCCGGACTGGAAACCGAATTGATTCCCGGTGGTCAGCAATTGACGGATCATCAGTTGCGGCTGTTGATGCTGGCGCGGGCGATCGCCGGGCGCCCGACGCTGTTGTTGATTGACGGACTGCGCGATGCCCTGCCAGACCGCGATCTCCCCGAGCTCGTGGAGTTGCTGTTCAATGTGTCCCAGCCGTGGACGCTGATCATGATTTCAGGGCGGGACGTTCTGCTGCGGGCGGGCACGCCCGCGGCCTATTTGTCCCAGTCGCGTCGCCCGGCATTGTTGGAGGCTCCCCCGCATGGAACTTGAACATCATCTGTCGGGTGCGTCGCGCGACTCCCAACGGCAAATTTTGGCACCGGTCGCCTATGACGATTCGGTCATGCCCTCCCTGCGACTGGCTCGCTCGTCGCAAACCGCGCGGCGCATTGGAAAAATACTGTTCATTCTGCTGGTGGGCACCATTCTGGTGATGACCTGCGCGCCGTGGCAGCAATCCATCAGTGGCACCGGCAGCGTGCTCGCCTATGCCCCCGATGAGCGGCAGCAAGTGCTGCAGGCACCCATCAAAGGGAGAATCGTAAGCTGGGGTGAGGGGATTCACGAGAACGCCGAGGTGACTGCCGGACAAGTGATTGCGGAGATTCGCGATCTGGATGAAGGCTACCTCGCCCGGCTGGATCAGCAGGTACTCAACAGCGAACAGGCGGTGACCGCGGTGCGGCAACAGTTGTTGGCCAATCATCGCGCGCTGGAACAGGCGCTGCTGGTGGTGCAGTCCTATGCTGCGCAGGTCGCCGCCTATCGCACCGTCAAAACGGAGACGATTGCCGCGCAGGATGCGTACATCGAGATGACGAACAAGAAAATTCAGGCCGAGCAGCAACAGTTGGCCGAGTACGAAGCGGCTTTGCCCCAGCTCGAAGAAGAGTTCAAGCGGACCCAGACTCTGGAGCTGGAAGGAAACGTCTCGCTGCAGAAAAAGCAGGAAGTCGAACGCAAACTGTCTGAGGCCCGCGCGAAGGTGAGTCGCGCTATGGCCTACGTGGCTGCCGCGCAGGCGGAACTCGAAGCGAAGCTGCGTGAGCGGAGCGCCAAAATCGAAAAAGCGCAGGTCGATATCGACTATGCGGAAGGGATGCTCCGCAAATCGGAATCCGAAGTTTCCAAAGCCGAAAGCGATATCGCCAAGGCCGAACAGGAACTGAGCAAGAACGAGAAAGAGCTGGTCGAGATGCAGGTCAAAGTGGCCCGGCAGCAAAATCAGCAGGTCACCGCCCCCATTGACGGATTTCTAGTGCAGATCAATGCCAATGCCGGAACAGCGATCCTCAAGGAAGGGGATCCCATCTGTACCATCGTGCCGCGTACCTCGGATCGGTCGGTTCAGGTGTGGCTCAACGGCAATGACGCTCCGTTGGTCGAGCCGGGTCGCCATGTCCGCTTGCAGTTTGAAGGTTGGCCGGCAGTGCAGTTTGCAGGCTGGCCATCAGTCGCGGTGGGCACCTTTGGCGGAACGGTCGCGTCGATCGATTCCACCGATGATGGCATGGGGCGCTTCCGGGTCCTCATTCGACCCGATCCCACGGATCAGCCGTGGCCCGAGGATCGCTACCTGCGACAGGGGGTGCGGGCAAATGGCTGGGTGCTGCTGGACCGCGTACCGCTGTGGTACGAAGTGTGGCGGCGCCTCAACGGATTCCCACCGGTGATCTCCGATCAGGGCAAATCCGATTCGGGGAGCAAGACGAAAGTCCCCAAGCTGCCCAAAAACTGACCCGCGTCGCTGTGTCAGTTTGGTTTTCCACGCGTGGCCACAGGCCGGTTGCCTCGTCGCGCCGAACAGCCGGGTGAATTCTGCGCTGCAACTGGCTCGCGAGTGAGACTGGGACGCTGAGGCAAACTTTGCCACGTGATGCACCTGTGCGCGTTCTGCTGCTCGGCCTAGTGAATCCGATTGCCACATCTCCCCTCCGCGTCAACGCCCCGAGCGTTCGGCGTCGAAATCAGGATGGGCGACGTGTCCTGTCGCCCTTTTCGGTGCGGTGCCACCGCGCGGGGGTGCCGGCTGACCCAAGGATGGTTTGGGGAGCGCGACGGAACGCATGGCGACACGGCATTTCACGACCTGCCTCGGACTCACTTTCCTGCTCGGCTGCGCTAGCGGCGGGCGGGAAGCGAGTCTCTCTGCGCAGCGTCCGCCGCAGCAGGTCGCCGCGCTGCCGGCACAGGGTGTGATCCCGGAGGGCGAGCCGATCGATCA
>JBGSIP010000688.1:0-3035 GCA_041742495.1 Planctomycetaceae bacterium | reverse complement strand
GGCGGCAGGGGACAACGGAAATTCTTCAAAACGGTTGCGACGCCACAAAATCGCCGCAACCGGTCTGTCCAATCGGCGAAAATGAGGGTGAGCCAACTGAGCGAGACGTGAACTCCGCTGCGGTGCGAGTTCCTGCTCCGTTCCACGATTCTGGCAATCTCCCCCTCCATTGAACGGTCTGCGCTCTCGTTGCGCGCCGTTGGCAGCGGTGTTTTCCTGTCCCCGGAAAGGTGTGCGTATGTCTGGAGTGATCACGTTTGAGCATCCGACGTTAATCATGGGCAAGCAGAATGCCATTTCGGGCGGTGTGTTCGATGCGATGCTGGATGACTCAACCTGCACCGTGCGCAACAACGCCGAGTTGGAGTTGATCATGCGCGTCTACTTTTATGATGCCTTCAATGATACGGCGATCACGACAAAAGACCCTGCCGACCCGACCCGCGGGATTGCCAAGGATCACGACGGCATTGAGTTCAATGCCACCCCCTGGGATCCGGTGAAGTTGACCGAGTGGGTGCGAAAGGCGGTCACCACAGCGCAGAAATTCTGGCACGGCAAATTCTGGCTGGAAACGCCGACCACATACAACGGACTGAATATCACCGTCGGAGGCAAGACCTATCGGCCGAACGTGTGGTGCCGGTTTGACCTGACGGCCACAACCAGCCAAGCCGGAGCGCACTTCAAGATCGCCGTCGCGAACATCTCTGCGCCCAAGAATCCGACTCACGGCTTCCAGTTTCGGTCCAACATGTTGCTCTATGATGTGACCGATCCCATCAACACCAAGAAGCACGAAGTCGGTCACCTGTTGGGGCTCGATCACCCCGGTGGGAATTGCAACAACGCTGCCTGCTATACCAACACCGATGACGACATCATGGGAGACGGCAAGGTCGCGCTCCCGCGGCACGGAGCACCGTGGCAGAAGGCGATCGGCATGATCACCTCGACGAACAAGGACGACTGGAAAGTCCATATGCGCAAGGTGTTTCCGAAGGCTGTTTGAGCCGCCCCACCTCGCTTGATAGATTCTCTCGGTCACCCCGTTTTCGAGGCTCACCGGTGGGTCTTAAAAACGGAAATGGCAGCCCGGATGTGACGCCCATCGAGTATAAATCTTGCGGAGACCCTATGAGCTATGACGGGGAAGTGATGGACGGCTGCGGGGGGCTGGATCTCGATCTCGCCAATTCCTATGTCGTCGCCGTGTCCGGGTCCGGACCGAATTTTTGCGGTCACTTGCTGTTTTACACGTCCAGTGGCGGCGGTCACTATTTTCATGTCGCCGAGCTTCACGGACGTCCGAAGCACATGTCACAGTCCGGTTTCGCCCGCTATCTGCAAGAGGCGGGCAAAACGGAGATCCGGAGAGTCTATGTGCCGCTGCCTGAACCGCAGGCGGCGCTGAATTATCTGGACGCGCTGATGCGCGCCAACTGGACATGGTTGTTGCTGCCCAACAATTGCGTGGCTTTTTGCGAAGAGATCATCTCCGCGGGCGGAGGAACCTGGTCGAGTGCTTCCAACTGTCCGTCGGTGGCAACCCAGCCCACGCTGGAACAGCGAGCAACCGAGTTCCTGGCGGAACTGGAACGGAGCATTTGGGCGCTGTATTGAATGTGATTCTGGATCTCGCTCGCGCCATGAGTTGACCGGTGTCGTCCGACTTGGCTAGTCCGATCAGATTGGCTCGCTCTGACCCGTGGAGACTGGTGCATTTTGAACGCGAGTGCGTCGGCGCTCGTGAAACGACAACCGCCCCGGGGAATGGCAGTCCATTCACCGGGGCGGTACGAGCGATCCACTCACTCACGGCAACTCAGGTTGGCGCACCGAAACTAGCGGATGGCGTTCAGTTCGAACTGAGCACCGCGATAGGCCGACAGATGCACGGCGTTGGTCTGGATGGCGGCCTCGAAGTAGGGCTTGGCCTGTGCCGGGCTGTTCAGGTTGGCGATGCGCTGGCCGATGAAGAACCGCGATTCGCACAACTTGTCGCTGCGCTGCTCGGGGGTGTCATCCGAGTAGCTTTCGGCCTGCTTGACGAGTGTCTGCTCGTTGATTTTCCCGCCCAGGAACATGGCGAGATGATCGGGCCAGGTCTTTTCGCTGCGGGCATCAATGGAGGCCATGATTTCGTTCGCGGCATCTCCGTCGCCAGCCAGAATCCGCGAGGCGTACCGCCAGGGCACCAGATAGCTCAGTCGGGGGTTGACTTCGGCAGCGTCATCAAAGGCATCGCCGGCTTGGGGATACTGGTGCGAGAAGTAGTACGCAAAGCCCAAATCGGCGAGCGCCAGTGCGTTGTCGGGGGCGAAGTCCAGGACGGTTTTGTAGTCGGAAATGGCGTCGGGAATTTTGCCCTGATTCAGGCGGGCGGTGCCGCGCAGGCTGTAGACCGAAGCCTGCTTGGGCTCGATCGCCAATGACGCGGTGAAGTCGGCTTCAGCGTCCGCGGCTTTGCCTTGTTCCATCTTGGTGAACCCGCGGTTCGTCAGTGCGACGAAGTACTTGGGGTTCAATTCAAGGGCCTTGGAGAAGTCGGCGATGGCTCGATCGAGTTCACCCATGGCCTGCAGCAGCATGCCGCGGTTGTTGTAACCCAGCGGATTCGTGGGGAACTTGGCGATGACCGTGCCGAAGGCCTTGAGGGCGTCATCGGGCTTGCCCCATTCGACGTACGCATCGGCCAGTGCCGTCAGTACGCCCGCGTGCGAGGGGACTTCGACCAGTGCCTTGTTGTAGTCATCGATGGCGCCGGCATAGTCCTGCGTGTGCAGTTTGGCGAGACCACGCTGGAACAGCAGGTTGGCCTTGTCGTCCGGGGTCAGCGAGGGCTGTTCGAGCAACTGCGTGGCGACGGTGACAGAGGTCTGGGCATGCTCGGGTTTGCCTTCGAGCATCGTGAGGTGCGTCATGCCGTACAGATAGGGGAGATACTTGTTGGGTTGCAGCTCTTTCAATCGCGTGATGGCGGTCCGGGCGTCGGTGATGCCTTGGCGGACCAAGGCTGAATTGGCGATCCGAAT
>JBGSIP010000687.1:0-16182 GCA_041742495.1 Planctomycetaceae bacterium | reverse complement strand
CCGGGCAATGACCGCACATGTGATTCGCTGGCTGCAGCCGGCATCCAGCAGGGCCAGCCAGTCGGTCACCGAGCGGCCTTGCGCACAGCGACCATCGCGAGGCAGAAACGGCGCCCGGCAGGCGGCGATCGGCGCGGTAGTCATCAGTTCGGTTTCCAACTGACAAATCCTTCGATGGCCTGATACTCGGCCAGCCCCAACTGATCGTACAGCCGGGCGGTGTCCGCGTTCCGCGCTTCGGCTCGCTGCCAGAATTCCCGCTGGTCGGGACCGGGAAAGAGCGCGCGGTCCTTCTGGGATTGATGTTTGAAAATGGCGGTCCGCTTCTGATCCACCTCCGCCGGACTCAATGGCACTGCCATTTCGATCTGGTGGGGTTCCCACTCCTGCCAGGCACCGCGATACAGCCACACCTGATTCGTGGCAAACCACTCATCAAACTGGCAGCGTCGGCAGGCTTCAAAGACCGCATTCAGGCAAACGCGATGTGTGCCATGCGGATCGGACAGGTCACCCGCGGCGTAAATCTGATGCGGACGAATGCGCCGCAGCAGGTCGACCGTCAGTTGAATGTCAGCGGGTCCCAGCGGCTTCTTTTTGACCCGCCCCGTTTCGTAAAACGGCAGATCGAGAAAGTACGTCCGGGACTCGGGAACGCCACAGCACCGTGCACCTGCTCGCGCTTCGCCCCGGCGGATCATCCCCTTGATCTGCTGCACGATGGGGCTGTCAATCTGCCCCGGCTGCTTGTTCTTGAGGAACTCTTCGACGTGCCGCTCCAGTTCGTCCAGCCGGGTATTCTCCACGCCAAGCACCCGGGCATACTCCGTGACGAACTCCGCGAAGCGAATCGTGTCGTCGTCAAACACCGCGATGTTGCCTGATGTCTGATAGGCGATGTGCACCTCGTGCCCCTGATCGGCCAGGCGAATCAGAGTCCCCCCCATCGAAATGACGTCGTCGTCGGGGTGGGGAGAAAACACCAGCACCCGTTTGGGGAAAATTTCGTCAAAGGGCTGCGGACGATCCCCCAGTTGCTTGTAGGACTGCGGCTTGCCGCCGGGCCAGCCAACAATGGTCTGCTGCAGGCGGCGAAAGACCATCACATTGATCTGATAGGCAGGCCCCCGCTCGGCCGCCAGATCCTGCAGGCCATGCTCGTTGTAGTCCTCCTCCGTCAGCTTCAAAATGGGCTTGCCGACTTCCCGCGCCAGCCAGATCACGGCCTTGCTGATCCACGCATCAGTCCAGTTGACCCGCTGACCGGTCAGCCAAGGACTGCGAAATCGGGTCAGCCCCGCGGCAGCGGCCTCGTCCAGAATCACGGTCACGTTGGACCGATTTTGCAATGACGTGGCGGGAATCTGCCGGGCTGGCTCCCCTTCCACCGTACGGGCAATGATTGGCGCTTTGCCCTCTCCAAAAGCAATCAGAATGATCTGCCGGGCTTCGAGGATGGTCCCCACCCCCATCGTGATGGCGCGGCGCGGCACGTGTTCCACGCCGAAAAAGTCACTCGCCGCGTCAATGCGGGTCACTCGATCCAGCGTGATCAGGCGGGTGCGGGTCCGCTCATCCGATCCGGGCTCGTTAAAGCCGATGTGCCCCGTCCGCCCAATTCCCAACAATTGCAGATCGAGCCCTCCCGCCGCGGCAATCTGGGCTTCGTACTGCCGGCAATACTGCTCGACCTCTGCCGGACTGACGGTGCCATCGGGGATGTGCACGGCGACCGGGGGAATGTCGACGAGGTCAAACAGATGCTCCCGCATGAACCGCACGTAGCTTTGCAGCTCATGGGGCTGCATGGGGAAGTATTCGTCCAGATTGAATGTGACCACGTTGGCAAACGACAGCCCCTCCTGTTGATGCAGGCGGACCAGTTCGTCGTAAACGCCCACCGGAGTTGACCCGGTGGCCAGCCCCAGCACGCACGATTTGCCGTCAGCAGCCCGTTCGCGAATCAGCGCCGCGATCCGGCGGGCGACAACTTCGCTCACTTCGCGAGAGTCTGCGAAGACCTGCACCGGCATTCGCTCTCGCCATTCACTCGCCTGAGCCGTCATCGCATTCCCGAGAGCTGCTGTCACGTGAGGAACTTTTTCCCGCCGACGCAGAGGCGGAAACACGTCAACTTCACTGTCCAAGCGTAGCGACTCTCCGTTGTTTGCAGCCACCTTCTCGCTGACGCCATTAGGTATTTTTGTGATCTTCTGCAGCCACACTTGCCTCCAAAGGCGCACAAATCTCACCCAGATTAACTGGGACGGGACGTCGCCGTGGTGGAGAACTCCAGTCGCGTGGTCACTTTTCCGCGGCAGGAGATCTTGCCCGTGAGAAAAAACGTGTCCTGCAAGCGTTCCGTCAGCGTGACTTCAATATCCAGCGTGTCCCCTGGACGCACCATCTGCTTCCATTTGACATTGTTCATGCGTGTAGCGACAGGAATTTGCCCCTCGCCAGTGGCCTGAGTTCGGGCGATCAGAATGGCGGACGCCTGCAAGGCCATTTCGCACTGCAATACGCCCGGCAGCAGCGGAGTGCCCGGGTAGTGCCCCTGAAACACATCCAGATCTTCAGTGACCGTTTTGCGGGCATGAATTGTCTGGTCAGTGATCGACACGACTTCGTCCAGCCACAAAAACGGAGGCCGGTGGGGGATCGTGGCGCAAATCTCTTCGGTATTCATCATGCCGTTCATCATTGCCTGCAGTGTTCAATAGGGAAAAATGAACTCGCCTCGCGCTCTCGCTGACCATGCAGCCCAGCAGCACAACGCCAGTGAGACGCGACGAATCCGCCTGGCAGCCAAGCCAGTCTCACACCGTCGCAGACGCTGGCGTGAGATACTTGTCGACTTCGTTGGCCACGATCACTCCATAGTTCACTGCCCCCAGCCAGCCCGACATGATAATCCCCACACTGCCTGCATGATGCAGCCCAGGGACCTGCTGAGAGAGATTCTGGCTCACCTTGAGCCCTTCGAACTTCGTGCCGAACGAAGCGCCATTCACATGTCTCGTGTAGTGCCGGAACGTCCGCGGCGTAGCCGCTTCAATCCAGTCCAACTTCTGCCGGATATCGGGCACATATCGCTCCAGACAGTCCAGCGTACTCTCGCACAAGGCCGTCTTCTCCGCCTGATACTCGGCCTCGTCCATGCGGGCCCAGTCTTCAAAGCGGGAATTGGTCGAGGACACAATCAGCCAGCGATCACTGCCGGGCCGGGTATCTGGGTAGTAGAACGAAAACGTGCGACTGCTCACCTGCATCGACAACATCGCGTCGACATCAAAGCCTTCGTGTTCCGAATGAAACAGCAGGTCGCCACAGTGATCGAAACCCGCACCCGGCTTGAGCCCCAAGTACACCTGACAACTGCTGGTGTTGAGGCGAATCGCCTTGGCGTCGGCCACAAACTCTGGCGCAAAATGCTCCTCGCCCACCAGGTTCAACACGGTGGTCTTGAGATTCGCATTGGACAGCACGGCCTGACACCCAATCCGCTTGCCATTGACCACCACGCCGCACACGCGCCCTTCCGGCCCCACCTCCACCCGCTCGACCAAGGCCCGGATCCGGACATCGACGCCGTTGCGAATCAATTCATCGCGCATCTGCGTCACAAGTTGGTCGGTTCCGCCGCGAAAGGTGTAGACCCCTTTGCTCATGAAATTGGAAAACACGATGCCATACGTAATCGCGGGGTCGTCGAGCGTTGACCCGTTGGCGTAGGTGATCGGTTCCATCAACAGCCGCACCACGTCCGACCGTCCGGGGAAATAGCGTTCAAAGAATTCCCCGGTCGTCGTGGCCTGATCGTCGTAGAAGTTCATGCCGCGGGCGTCGTCGAAGAACCGCTGCACGGTTTCAGGAGCAATGCCGAACCGGGTCGTCAACAGGTGCGTGAAGTCCTGGCGATCAAAAGACGTTTCAATCGAGAACTGGGGGTTCTCAAACCGGATGCTCTTGAGCGGCACGATGTTTTCTGCGATCTCAGGCGTCCAGTATTTGCGGCAGCTTTTCACCATCCCGTGCGGAAAACCGTGCAGCGAGATATCAAAAATGTGCCCCCCCCGCCGCTTGAACCACGTGGCCAATCCCCCCAGTTGGTAATGATGCTCCAGCAGCAGCACGGAATAGCCCTGCTTGGCCAGCACATTGGCCCCGGTCATGCCCGCCAGACCGCTGCCAATGACGATGACATCGTACCGGTCGCGAGTCTGTTTGAGAAAATCCTTCGCCATCGTCTTGCGTGTTTCCGTTCTGAAATTGGCCTGTTCGAGCCAGGCCGGCAGTCAGCAAAAGTCACAGCATGCACAGTCTGTGGAGCACCTCGCAGCGTCTGCGGAAGGGCCGGCAACGCCACGCAACCGTCGGGTGACAAGCAAGGGCGGTCGCCACCTCAGCAGGCAGCCCGAAAAAGCCTTTTCACCGCGTCCTCATCATACCTGCGGCGGCCAGCCCACGACTCCTTCACTCGACGGCCAGTGTCCCGCGGATCCGTCCTGCGGACCCGCTTTTTCGTCCCGTCAATTGGCCCCGTCATTGAGGCGATGTCGCAAATAGGCGGCCCGGGCGACATTCCGCTCTGCGGAATCGAGTGTTTCGTGCCGCAATTTTTGCAGGTGCGCCGGTTGCGTGTAGATGAACAGTTCGTTGATGGTGGGAATCTCCACATCATCGATCAGATCCAGACAGACCCCCATCCGGACAGTCGACAACAGGTGCATCGTCTCTTCCGATGAAATCGACCGGGCACTGCACAGCAGCCCATACGCCCGCGCGACCTGATCGTGAAGCATCTGCCGCCCCTCCTTGAGCAGTTTCGCCCGCACCTCTTTCTCGTACCGAATGATGTTGGGGATCACATCGGTCACACTTTCGATCAACTGCTTCTCCGTTGGGCCCAGCGTGACCTGGTTAGAGACCTGATAGAAGTCCCCCATGGCCTGGCTCCCTTCACCATAGAGCCCGCGCACCGCGAGGTTGATTTTCTGCAACCCCCGCAGCACCCGTTGGATCTCTTTCGAGGCGACCAAGGCAGGCAAATGCAGCATCACGCTCACGCGAATCCCCGTCCCCGCATTCGTCGGGCACGCGGTGAGGTAGCCAAACTGCGGATCGTGGGCGTACGTGAGGACGTTCTCCAATCGATCGTCGACGTCGTTGATTTCCTTCCAGCAGTCCTCCAGCGCGAACCCGCTGCGCAACACCTGGATGCGCAGATGATCCTCCTCGTTGATCATCACGCTGAACTGTTCGTGCGGACCAATCCCGACTCCGCGGGCACCTTCCGCTTCGGCCAGTTCCCGACTGATCAGTTGACGCTCCACGAGCAACTGGCGATCAAGGGTGCTCAGCTTGGAAACATCGAAATACGAAATATCCCCTGGGCCACGGAGGTTTTGCACTTTGGAGCGAACAAACGCCTCAATTTCTGCCCGCTCCGCATCGGAGGCTCGCGACAGAAAGCGAAAATGGGCCACGTTGCGCGCCAGGCGAATGCGGCTGGAGACGACAATGTCCGAATCCGGACCCGTCCCCCGCATCCACTCCCCGCTCGACTGTGTCAGCGATTCCAAATCCACTCCGAATTCCCCTCGTCCCTGCGTCACACCATCGCCATTCACACGGCCCCATGCCCCGGTGGAAGGGGAACGGGCGGTCGGCGAACGGCAGCCCGGAGTCCGGCGTCCATCGCCGTACCCGCAGGTTCCTGACGAACCATGATATCAGACAGGGAGAACCAGACGTCAAACGTACGCGTCAATTCTGCGGGAACTCTGGGGTCACAGCCCACCTGGGTGACCGGGCTCCGCCTGCTGACCTCCAGCTCCGAAAGACGCCGCAGGCGACATGACCAGCGGTTCCCGGGTTGCGGTCGCCGCAGACTTGGCCTCTTCGGCTCCCTTTGGGCGAACCTGGCGACAAGCTATCCTGTCAGCCAACGATCGCTATGATGCCCTCTCCACGGGCGGGAGTCGCTCGGGTGGGATTGTTTCGCAGCGTGAAATCGGTCCTGCCTTGCCGCAGGGTTTTGTCGCCGCGTGGAGACTGCCGGCAGCAGAGGGCACGGACCTGCCGACATCGGCTGGCGGAACCTGCTCCTGCGTGCCTCGCGAGCGACGGCCACACGGGGCTGAAGAGAATGCGGCCACAGTCAAGTCTGGGAATCCCCGCTTCAGGGTTGTTGAACGTGCTCTATCATCCGCCGCGTGCCGAATTCGAAGCCACCGCCGCCACCGGGCATCCGTCGGGCCGACCGCTGCGATTGATCCCCGTCTATCGCGAACTGACCAGCGATACACTCACTCCGCTGATGGCCTACCGGCGGCTCAGCGATGGGGCAGCCCGATCGTTTCTGTTTGAGAGCGTCGTGGGGGGCGAGCGGGTTGGCCGATACAGCTTCATCGGCGCCGGCCCGCTGGTGACTCTGGAGGCCACCGGTCACACAATCACCGTGTTGCGCGACGACGCCTCCCAGTCCGAGTCGGTCTCAGATCCGCTCGCAACGCTGCAGCAGTTGCTGGATGAATACCCGGCTGTTCATTTGCCGGGCTTGCCTCGTTTCTGCGGTGGAGCCGTCGGCTATGCGGGGTACGATGTGGTCCGCTACACCGAACACCTGCCATCGGCTCCCCCCAACGACCGCGGTCTGCCGGATCTGTCGTTCTCGATCTACCAGGACATGGTGATCTTTGACAACATCCGCAAGACGGTGCTCGTCATCTCGCACGCCGATCTGCAGACCGACGCACCGTCGGCCGCCTACGACCGCGCTGCACAACGCATCGACGACACCGTGCGGCGTCTGACTGCCGTCGGAGCCGCCGTCCCCGCTGTCGACGTTCCTCCGCGGCCGCAAGGGCTTGGGGAATGGAGCTCCAACTTCACCCGCGCAGAATTCGAGCAGCAGGTTGAGCGCTGCAAGGAATACATCCGCGCGGGAGACGTCTTCCAGGTGGTTGTGAGTCAACGCTTCGAGCGCACCACTCCAGCCTCGGCGTTTGACATCTATCGCGCGCTACGAATTGTCAATCCGAGCCCGTTCATGTTTCTGGTCTCGATTCCCGCCGTCACACTGGTGGGGAGTTCGCCGGAAATCATGGTGCGGGTCGAAGACGGAACCACCACCATTCGCCCGCTGGCCGGGACCCGTCGTCGCGGACACAACGACGCAGAAGACCAGGCCCTCGCGGTGGAACTGCTCGCCGATCCCAAAGAACGAGCCGAACATGTCATGCTGGTGGACCTGGCCCGCAACGATGTGGGGCGCGTCTCGCAGTATGGCTCGGTCCGCCTGTCCGATGTCATGATGGTCGAGAAATACTCCCACGTGATGCACATCACCTCGAATGTCGATGGTCAGTTGCGCCCCGGCATGACGGCGCTCGATGCCTTGCGAAGTTGTCTTCCCGTGGGCACCGTTTCGGGAGCTCCCAAAGTGCGGGCCATGCAGATCATCGACGAAGTCGAACCGCATCGCCGCGGACCGTATGCGGGAGCGGTGGGATATCTCGATTTCACCGGCAACATGGATACCTGCATCGCCCTGCGAACGCTGGTGCTGCAGGGGGATCGTGCCTATATCCAGGCTGGGGCCGGCCTCGTGGCCGACAGCGTGCCGGCTGCGGAATTTGACGAAACCGTCAACAAGGCCCGCGCGATGATGACAGCCGTGTGTATGGCAGAAACCATGTCTGCCCCTGAGTGAAAGCCTGCCCGCATGGCCGACAGTCCCACGAACAACATCTTTCAAAAAATCATCGCCCGCGAAATCCCGGCGCGGATTGTCCTCGAAGATGATCTGTGCATCGCTTTTCACGACGTCGCTCCGCAGGCGCCGGTCCACGTTCTGGTGATCCCCAAGCAGCCGCTGGTATCGCTGGAGGAATCGACCGATGCCGACGCTCCGCTGCTGGGCCACCTGCTGAGGGCTGCCGCGCGGGTCGCGGAAACTCTCGAACTCACCCCCGGGTATCGTGTGGTCATCAACACGGGTGCCGACGGCGGACAATCTGTGTTTCACCTCCATCTGCACGTGCTCGGTGGACGCCAACTGGGCTGGCCCCCTGGCTGACGCAACGCGGCTTGGTGTTTCGCTGGCCCCGATCTCGCCCGCTCACGGGAAGAGGACGCCGTGTCCGCACAGCAACCCGATTTGCCCCGGCCCTCACGCGACGAGTCCCACGCGCGGCCGGGACCCGCATCTGCAGATGCACTGTCCGCTGATGAACGTCGTCATCTGCGCCACCGGATTCTGTGGCTCGCGGCACCGGTGGTCGCCGAGCAGTTCCTCGTGTTCGCCGTCAATTTCACTGACGTCTACCTGTCAGGACGCATCAGTGCTGAAGCCACCTCCGCGATCGGCGTCGCCGCGTACGCCAGTTGGCTCGTGCAACTACTGATGAATATGGTCGCTATCGGAGTGACTGCCACCGTGGCCCGCCGCATCGGTGCTGGTGAACCGCAAGCCGCCAATCGCATTGTGAACGAAGCTCTGGTGCTGGGGCTCTGTGGCGGGATCGTGATGGCTGCCATTTTTTATGTCGCCGGGAGTCAGGTTGGCTCGGTCCTCCGCCTCACGGAGCAGCAGAACGACACCGCCACTCGGTACTTGCGAATTGAGGCGCTCAGCTACATCACTCTGGGTCTCACCATCACCGGTACCGCAGCGTTGCGCGCTTCGGGGCAAATGCTCCTGCCGATGCTCAT
This sequence comes from Planctomycetaceae bacterium, assembly GCA_041742495.1. Lineage (GTDB taxonomy): Bacteria > Planctomycetota > Planctomycetia > Planctomycetales > Planctomycetaceae > JBGSIP01. Next base: position 7,464 of record JBGSIP010000687.1, on the reverse strand, counting down.
TCTGGCGGGTGTCACGTTTGTGAATGTGCCGCTGTCGATCGGCCTGGTCTCCGGTTGGGGCCCGTTCCCGCAACTTGGTGTGGACGGAATTGCGTGGGGGACTGTGACTGCACGGCTGTTTGGTGCCGTCGCGATGCTCTGCGTGCTATGGCGGTGGGCTGCCCCGTTGTCGTTGCTGTGGCCCATTCGCTGGCCCACCTGGCCAACCACGTCACGACTGCTGCGCATTGGCGTCCCGGCTGCCGGCGAAGGACTGCTGATGTGGTCCGCGCATATCCTGTTCTTGCGGATGATCGCGGGCTTCGGCGAATTCGCGTTTGCCGCCCATGTGGTGGGAATCGAAATTGAGGGGCTGGCCTACCTGCCCGCCGTTGGTTGGGGACATGCCGCGGCCACGGTTGTGGGTCAGGAGCTCGGCAAACGGCATCCGCAAATGGCGCGGGCTGCCGGGTGGGAGGCGGCGCGGCAGGCCATGTTGTCCTGCGGCTGCATGGCCCTGTTGTTCTTCGTCGGAGCCGATGCCATCTTTGCGCTGATGCACGACGATCCAACAGTCAGATCAACCGGGGCCCCCGCCTTGAGACTCGTGTCGTTGATCGAGATTCCAACGGCGATCGTGATTGTTCTCAGCGCGTCGCTACGCGGTGCCGGCCAGACCCGCATGCCCCTCTATGTCTCGGCAGCGTCCATCTACCTGGTGCGGCTGCCGATCGCCGGACTCTGCGGACTGCTCATCTTCCAGACACTGTGGGGTGCCTGGCTGGGAATGGTGGCCGATTTCGTGCTGCGGGCAATCATCATCGCCCGCTACTACTCACGCGGCCACTGGACTGAAACCGAAGTGTGACGCCGCTCTGCTATGCCAGCATCGGCTGAGCAGTCACCGCTTCCCTTCCGCCTGCGATCTCCCCTTCGGTCGCATGGCACTGTCGCACCATCGCAGCCAATGCATCGCGATTGATCGGCTTGGTCAGATAGTCATTGCAGCCCGCGGACACGCACTTGTCGCGATCGCCCGTCATGGCATTGGCGGTCAGGGCAATCACAGTGCCAGGATACCCGGCCGCCCGCAGGTCAGCGGCGGCGCTGTAGCCGTCCAGAATCGGCATCAGCATGTCCATCAGCACCAGCGCATACGGGTTGCCGGCCCGCCAGCGTGCCAACACCTTGTCCGCCCCGTCACGACCATTCGTGGCATACTCGGCGGTGAATCCGAGTTTGCGCAAGTGGAACTGCAACAGCGTACGGTTGTCGGCGGCATCGTCGACCACCAGTATGGTGGCGTCATGACGCTCAACCGTCGGAATACTCGCCTTCGCTGCGCTAGTCTCAGGCGCCGGGGGTGTCGTGGGCATGCCGCAACGTGTCGAGACAGCCGAATCGTTCGGAGTCACCTGGCAGGCCAGTCGGGGAGTGACATCCACGAGTGTTCGCGAGAGTTCCTCAAACGACCCCACCCTCACATAGCCAGTAAAACGGCTCCCCACGCCGGGCTGACTGGTCACGGACAACTCGCCTCCCAACAGCGTGGCCAGCCGGCGAGAAATCGCCAGTCCCAGCCCCGTGCCGCCAAAACGGCGAGTGGTGGACGAGTCGGCCTGGGTAAAGGGAGAAAACAATTCCGACAATTGTTGAGGAGGAATCCCGCACCCGGTGTCCTGCACTTCAAACTCCAGCACACCGTCCGCTGGCTGCTGGACAGACGCCTTGAACCGCAGGATCAACGACACCGATCCAGCGGCGGTGAACTTCACGGCGTTCCCCAGCAGGTTCAACAGAATCTGCTGCAACCGGGTGGGGTCCGTCACAATCGTGGCGGGCAAGGGCCCGTCACAGTGGACGCTCAGCTCGAGACCTTTGGTCGACGCCTGATACGTCACCAGTGATGTGGCGGCGTCGACAATCTCGGCGATCGAACACTCCAGCATCTCCACGCTGAGGCGTCCCGCTTCAATCTTCGAAATGTCCAGCACGTCATTAATAATTGCCAGCAGGTGCTCGCCGTTGCGATGAATCGTCGAAATTGCTCGCTGACGATCGTCCTGTGACGAATGCGGATCCGCCAGAATTTCCGAGTATCCGAGTATCGCCGTCATCGGCGTACGAATCTCGTGGCTCATGTTGGCCAGGAACTCACTCTTGACCCGCGTGGCTCGCTCCGCCTCCTGCCGCGATTTCTCCAGGGCAATCGCGTTCTCCTGCAACTGGCTCAGGGCTTCTTGTCGGGTCGCATCCGAGTGCCGCGCGCCAATCACTTGTCCCAGCGTGGTCAGGACGGGCAGGATAGACTGCAGTTCTTCGCGACAGAACCGCGCCTGAGTCCGCCACAAAATCATCACCCCCAACAGTGCCCCTTGAACCTGTACAGGAATGGCAGTCGCAAACGCCAGTGGCCCTCGCAGATTGCCGCTGGGCAACAGCACTTCGGGAGGGACCGGTTGGACGGGACAGACCACCGCCGCCGTACGAACAACCCGACTCAGCAGCGTCGTCCCGTCTGGTTCCGCGTGAATATCGCGGTCCAACAGTTCAGCGGTCCATGGCAGTGGAATCATCTGCGAACGAACGGTCCATTCTTCCACATGCAGGCTGTCAAACTGTTGGGCCCGCAGAAATACGGCCCCGTCCGCCGACAGTAGCTGGCACAGCCGTCGCAAAGCCGTGTCATAAACATCGCGACCATCTTGACGGGCGATGTAGCGGGACTGAATGTCCGAGACAATTTCCTGAATCTGCGTCCGTTGCCGCAGTTCATTGTCCACCATCCGCCGCGCAGCGACCTGTTCCTTCAGATCGGTCAGTTGAGCGTACTGACGTGTCATGTCCTGAATATAGATCAACGCGCGGGGCGGCTCGGCGCTGATCCGCACCGCGTGCGTCTCCTGCACCATGTTGATCTGACGACCAAACTGCTCAAACATCACCGGAAAGAACTGCTGATGGATTGCCGCGCTGTAAATGGCGGGAAATCCGTGCGCAAACAGTTCCCGCAGCCCGCGGGCAATCCGCGATTCCCGCAGGTGAGGAAACCGATCCAGCAGCGACGTGCCGACGATCTCGTCTCGACGAATATTCAGCCAGCGCGACAGCGTTCGGTTCCAACTATGGACCACATACGACGGGTCGATCACGCAGGCCCCAATGGGCAGCGAGTCAATGATTTCGTACACGAGGTCGTTACGCGGCACAGTTTCGTCCTGCAATGACTTGATCACTCCGGCGTTTCGCACACCCAACAGCTCGGGCTAGACCAGTTCCCGCGACGTGGCTTTCTCCAGAATCTTTTCGACCGATCCGAGTCCAAACACCATCAGGATCGAGCCTTCCAGATCGTGCTCCGCGATCTGAAACCGCACATCAGCCACAATCAGTGACTCGTTGTCCATGGAATCGGTGGTCAGCGAGCGTACCATCCGCTCTCCGACAGCCAGTTCGGGCACGGAATACTGCAGCGTGGCCCCCAAGAGTTGCGTCAAAGCACTCATCACGCCGTTGAGAATCATGTTGCCCGCCTCGAGGAGAATCCCCCCCAACTCCACATCCAGCTGCATCGCGGGCCCACCGTAACCAGCCAGCAGCGACGCCAGTGTCACACCGCTGGCACCGTCAAACACCAATGTGGCCCGTCCATCAATCTCACCCGAGAAATCCTGACAAATCAGGGTCGAGGATCGACGGTCGGCAATCGTCCTCACGCGTTGAAGGGAGCCGCCCGTACAGAAGCTGATCTTCGGCACAGTCAGGCAGACGCGAGTGTCAATCAGTTCACACAGTGCTGATGCCGCGCGAACGACACCCGAATTGAGCAACTCGGCCAAAGCGTCCCGTTCTCCATCGGTCATGGCAAACTGTGTTTGGCCGTTTCGAATTGCTGTCTGCATGCGAGCCTTCGATCCTCACCACGCCTGTTCTTGCTGCCTGCAGGTGAGTGCAGAAGCCGGCACAGACTCAGCATCACGCTTTCCCAGATGTCTACGATGTACGCAATTGCTCTGTACAAGTGACTCGTCGCCAGCAACTCACCACATCAGTCGCCACACAACCGGTCCGGTGACAGCAGGTTTTTCCCGCGATGTTCACGTGACCGCGGCCAGTTTGTGCGGGCGGAAAATGACCGCCGATTTTTGATGCGATGATTCCGCATCCGGCGCTTCGATCGACAGATCGTCAGCGCAGGCGGCCGGGGGTCAATCAATCAGTCGCCGCGCAGCATGCATGCGGTCTGATTTCGAATGCCGCCCCGCCTGTGCCGTTTATGACGGGACGTCGGGACGGCATCTCACTGACCAGGGAGTTTGGCGACAGTTTTTGACGCCCGCGGCCGAAGGGTGCCTCCCGCCTCAATCTGCCGGCCGTGTTCCACCGGGCGCATTTTCGTCCAGGTAGCGAATCCGCTTATGGAGGTCGATGTTCACGCTTTGATAGCGCTGGAACAGGTTCCCGCCGCGGAACAGCTCGGAGTAGAGCAGCTCCACGTCTTCCATCCCCAACGCATTGTTGAAGATGGGCAGCAGGTATTCCTTGCCCAGCCGGGAGGGTTGAAATCGCTCGGCGTCGTAGAAACAGGGGTGTACCGTGCGCGGATGGATGATGCCCCACCGGTCGCGCAACTTGTTGGCGCTGAGTGATGAGAGCTGGAAGCCCTGTTTCTCGCTCCACTGCAGTGTCGAGATGTAATTGTTCTGTTCGGCCAGCAGCAGGTCGACTGCCTGTCCCCCCAGTTGCGCGGCATAGAAGCGATCAAAGCGGATGGGGCGTCCCCCCCGCTGCGTATGACCGATTTTCCGGGTGAACACCGCTGCCTTGGCGGTCTCGTGCCGACGACGCACGCGGAAATAATCATCTCCCAGACGTTCAATCAACATCTGCGCCAGATGTTCGGCCGCTCCGCTGAAAATGACATTTCCCGCCGGATCAAAACTCTTGGTCTTGGCCCCCAGCGCATTGCCGTGTTCGTCCAGCACTCCTTCGCCGAGCACAATCACGGCGTGCTTCTGCAGATCGTACAATGCCGAGACTCGCTCGACAAAACGATCCAGATTCACCCGCGATTCCGGAATCAGAATCATGTCCGGCTGGCCGTACGCGGCCCCCATCGCAATGTAGCCGGAGTCACGTCCCATCACTTCAATCAGCGCGATTCGACGATGCGTTTCAGCCGTGGTGCGCAACCGCTGCACGGATTGTGCGACGACATACACCGAGGTGGCAAATCCCGGCGTGGCATAGTTCACCAGTTCATCCAGTTCCACACTCGTCCGGGATTCGGCCTTAAGGTAACCGTTACGCTTGCCATCCGCGGCTGTATCGCGCGTCCAGTCGTGTGGCTCGTCAATGAAATTCAATCCCAGATCGTTGTCGATCGTCTTGGGGGCCAGCACGCAGGGCAGAAACTCCGAAATCGGCTGCATGCCGTTGATGGTGCCGTCACCGCCAATACAGATAAGGCCCTCGATCCCCATCTTTCCCAGCCGGTCCGTAACCTGCTTGAGTTCCTCGCGATGGTTGGCGTCCACGTAGTGCCGCGAAGCTCCAATGATGGACCCACCCTGACTCGCATCGAGCTCGGGAATGGTGCAGTACAGCGGATTCAACAACACATGCGGAGACCGCGAATCCAACAGTCCGGAGAAGCCCTTGATAATCCCCACGACTTCCACACTGCGTTCATTGGCTCGCGTCACGGCACCGCTAATGGTGGCGTTGAGGGCCGGAGTATCTCCGCCAGCCGTCAGAATCCCGATTCGTTTCATCACCTGAGTCCTTATGGCGAGACCGCTGAGCGATTCCGGTCCCTGCTTCCTACGTCGCGGCTGTCTGTGGGGCGGCTGTATCAAAAACTGCTGCCTCTGTGCGTCAGGGCTGACAACAGAACGACCCGACCCTCACTGCGCACCTGGTGCGAGCGATGCTGACGCTCGCGAAGTGTGCCCGTCGACACGTCATCGCGTCAACCATTCGCCATCGAACGAGTTCTGTTTCGCTCGTGACGACAAAACCAATCTGTCGCGATTGTCCACGCAGAGTGGCCACTTCGTCTACGTTGCGACACGCCAGGCGAGTCCACTGGTTGCACATATGCACAAGGAGTCAACTCCGCCACGACATGAGCAGAGCACCCCCCATCAGCAGTCCCGAGATGGCCACCGCCGTGTTGAACAACCTCTGCGAGACAATTCGCAGCATCCACTGCCCCAAGAGCACACCTGCGGGAATCCACACCAGGTACGGCCAGGCCAGCTCTCCGGCGCGCCACGTCACCACACCGCTCGCCACCATGCATGGCAGTTTGATCCAGTTCAACAGCAGAAAGGTCCACGCCATCGTGCCAGTGAACTTCTCCTTCTGATCGAGCCCATGCACATAGTAGTACAGTCCCATCACCGGCCCGGAGGCATTGGCGATTGTTGTTGTGATCCCCACCACCAACCCCCAGCCCCAAACGGAAATCCGCTCCCATCGCACGCGCGACAAGGTGCCCGGAGCGTACTCTTTGAGCAGCACATACACGGCAAATACCACCGACACCCCACCCACCATTTGTTTAATCAGCACGTTGACCGACCGGCTCTCCGCCCCTTGTCGGACGGCGAACCACCACAGGATCGAAGTCAGCACAATGCCGACCGCCGTGGGAAGCAGAATCGGCAGAAAGCGTTCTCGCACAAAATTGTGCCGATGAACCCACGCCGCCGGGATGTCGCAAGCCATCATCAGCAACAGCGTGACGGCGGTGGCCTCGGCACTGGGGAGCGCAGCCATGATCAGCGGGACGGAGATCAATGCGGCGGAATTTGGAAATCCGGCCTTGGCAAAACCCATCAGCAGCGTGGCCACCGCCAGCGCTGCCATTTCGCCAGTGATTGCCATGAGGACCGATCACATCCGCACGATGAGAAACGGGCAAATCGGAAAGACACCCGGGACGCATGGCCCAGCGATTGCCAATCCGGGAACTCTGCGATCAAACGACTCCATCGTCGTCGTCGGCCGCCGCCAGCAGCACCCCGCATTCCCGACGATACTCGCGTGGTGTCATGCCCCGAATATCCCGAAACCGGCGATTGAAGTTCGAGACGTTGTTGTAGCCGGTTTGGAAACAGATATCGAGAATACTCGCCTCGGTCGTCATCAGCAGCCGGCACGCCAGGCCAATCCGCATTTCGTTGACATAGGCGGTCACCGTGCGCCCGGTAGACCGCTTGAAGAACCGACTGAACGCGGAGGGCTCCATGCACGCAATTTCCGCCAGTGTTGGCTGGTCGAGATCGGGGTCCGTCAGATGCTGACTGATGTAATCACACACCTTGCCAATGCGCGACTCCGCCCGCACGCTGAAATCAGCGGAATAGCCTTCGCTCGCCAGCGGCACGCCCTCCCGAACGTGATCCACAAGCTCGGACAGCACCTCCAGCAGTCCGCAAATTCGTCGCGGCCCGGTTGCGCGAGTCAACGCCGCCAGGG